>JAIITD010000062.1 GCA_022737715.1 Veillonella sp. | reverse complement strand
TTAAATGCAGTAGCATCATCTTTGTAGTGAACAATATATGTTTCTTTATCATCTGTTTGATACACTTGTTTTGCTTTGCCTTCGTATAAAAGTGTTAATTTTTCCAAATCGATATTAGCCATGATAGTAATCCTCCTATGTAATAATTATTTATTTAATTCTGCTTGTAATGCAGCATTATCTGCTAAAACCTTGTCAGCCATATCTTTGCGATAGGCAACATATTTTTCTTTTAGATCCTTGTTGAAAGTAGCACCGATTTGTACTGCAAACAATGCAGCATTTTTAGCACCATCTACGGCCATTGTGGCTACCGGCATACCAGATGGCATTTGTACGATTGCCAAGAGGGAATCAATGCCCTTTAATGCTGTTGCATTAAGAGGGATACCGATAACAGGTACAGTTGTAAAGCTTGCCACAACCCCAGGTAGATGTGCTGCAGCGCCTGCACCTGCAATAAACGCGATAGCGCCTTCTGCTTCAAGGCGTTCTACAAAAGACTTAACGGCCTCTGGTGTTCGATGTGCAGAAGCAATCACCATTTCATAAGGAATTTTGAATTCATCTAATATAGCAGATGCTTTCTTCATCGTGTCTAGGTCAGATTTACTGCCCATGATAATGCCAACCTTCATTGTTCCTCCTTAATAAAAAAACTCGACCTAAAAAGGCCGAGTTTACGCACTGATAGCGTTAGCAGAAATAGCCATAATAGTAACGGATGTTAGGTTCATATGTCTCTTCATGATAACGCCTCCTTATCTGTAATTAAATTGTAACAGACCACTTTATAACGGTCAATCATTTTTCGAATAATATTTATATTAGTTTTTATAATTGTTCGTTACATCACGAACTTTGTGTACAAGAAATGCAAAAACGGACAGTATATTACGAATAATAATTATTATGTACGAATGTACATTGATACAAAAAAGAGACTCCCATACATTTGTATGGAAGTCTCTTGAATACTACCCTTTAATCTCAACATATATACGTTAAGATATACGAGAATATATATTTTATTGTATGTTGCTTTCAAAGGCAGCTTTTAAATCGCCTACGGCCTCAGGAATATAATCCACAATCGATGTCATCAAAGCATACATCAATTCTGGGATAAACTCATCATTAGCACACATGTAAACGCAATCTAAATATAATGTAGAGTCTTGTTCATCAATATAGAATTTATAATTCTTATACGTTGCATTTTCACGGTTGATCAATGCGTTGATAGCCGCCATGTTCTGTGCAGTAACCTTTTCAGGTCCAAGAACCAAACGAATAACACTATAAATACTATTATCTAAGATTACGAACATCGGCATATCCCAAAGCGGTGATTTTATATAAGAACGATATACGACTGTACCGTCTTCATCTTCAAAATCTTTACGCTCAAAGGCCGTAACTTCTTCTGCCTTCATAAATTTATCAAAGGCTAATGCTTTAGGATTCATAATAACCTCTTATTTTGCTTGTCCTACAATTTTCAAAATTTCTGGATGAACTTCATCTAGGTGCGGTTTAATAACCTCTAACATAAGATTAACCAATACTGCTGGTTCAAATGTTTCAGCTGTGGATGGCACAGAAATATCCGTGTAAATATTGCTATCTTCATCATTTACATAGTATTTTGTTACCTTAAATTGTTGATTAAGGTCATTCAATTTAGGCAATACTTTTTTAATGGCTGCATCGGTAATACTCGTTGTTGTAACTGCCACACGAATATAGGAGAATACCGAGTCATCCAACACGATGAATACAGGTAAAGAATTACCATGAATTTCTAAACGACCATGGTATACAACCGTATTGTATTCGTCGCCTTCAATAACATCTTTTGTAAACCATTTATTACCAGACTTTTCGATGTCCGCTACTAGTACATCAAATTTCTCAGCTTTTACGTTCATTATTTCTACCTCTCTCCGCAAAAAAACTATGGGACTAGTCCTCTATAAAAACACATTTATTATCTTTAAATTCTTTAATGCGTACCAAGGATTCAACACGGAAACCGGCATTTTCTAAACGTTCGCGACCTGGTTGGAAAGACTTTTCAATAGCAATAGCCATACCAACTACTTCATCGCCCGCATCTTTTACAAGTTTAGCAAGCCCCATAGCCGCTTCACCAGATGCCAAGAAATCATCAATAATTAAAACCTTTTCGCCTGCTGGCAAGAATTTTTTAGAAATTGTAATATCATAATTTTCTTCTTTTGTATAAGAATATACAACAGAGTGATACACATCATCGACCATAAGAATAGATTTTTTCTTACGCGCAAATACTAATGGCACGTCTAGTTCAAGAGCAGCCATCAATGCCAAGGCAATACCAGATGCTTCAATGGTAACAATACGTTGAACACCCGCATCACGATAGCGGTCAGCAATTTCTTTACCAATAGCTTTAAATAAATGTGGATCGATTTGGTGATTCAAAAAACCATCAACTTTTAATACACGATTGTTTAAGACAATACCTTCTTCACGAATGCGTTGTTTTAATAATTCCATTTCGTTTTACCTCCGCATAACTATCTTTAAATTTTAACGTAAATCAACGCTTAGGGTCAACAAAAAAACACACTTTATTGAAAAAAAGAATAAAGTGTGTTTTTAATTCATATTTATAAAACTTTATCGCGTTTATCTTCACGATTAGCCAATAGATTAGTAAATCGAGCGGCCCCTTCGGACTGAGGAACGAGACGAGACCGAACAAGTACAATATCTCGCGTTGGCACAGGGATATCTGTATCAATTTTTACGACAGTACCTTCTTGCATTTTTTCTTGCACCACATTACTTGGCAACATAGCAATCCCCATGTTAATTTCCACAAGATCGAGGAGAACGTCTACACTACTCAATTCAAAACGCGGTTTACTACATGCGCCATGTGTTACTTCATCAAAGAAGGTACGGCTGGCTGTTCCCTTTTGTAGTAACAACATAGGCTCACTGAGCAAGCGGCCTTGGTCAAAGAAGCCTGCCCCTTTATATTCATGACCGCCCACAAAGATATCTTGGATGCTCGCCAAGGTAGTAACTTCTAACTGTGTATTGCTACGCAAACCTTCGTAGTCATTAACTACAGCTAACTGCACTTCTTTATTAATGACCATTTCCACACAGTCTGGAGACGGTCTGTTTATGATATGCAAGCCAATTTGATTTTCTTGTAATTGCCATTTGTGAAAATATGGCAACAAAAAATGACGGCATAATGTATCTGTAGCGGCAATGTTCAAGCTTTCATAAGCTTGATTTACCCGTTCTTGTAATTGCGTAATCCCATTATCTAGAATAGAAAAAGCTTTAGCTACAGTATCAAACAATTCTTTACCTTCTGGCGTAAAGGCAACTGATTTCGTGGTGCGTACAAAAAGGGGCATCTTTAATTCCCCTTCTAATTGTTTAATACTTTGACTAATTGCGGACTGCGAAACACCTAGCTCTTTTGCAGCGCGAGAAAATGACAAATACAACCCTACTCCTAAAAATGATCTATATAGATCTGCTGATACTGCCATTTTATCCTCCTCTGTTATATACTAATAGTATAGTAATAATAAATATATGTATTCTACTTTTCATATGGACAAGATAACTTTGTCACCATTCATGAAATTTTGGTCTTATGACCTTCATGAAAATTTCATATTTATAAGTAGCATTAATCTTTATATAAGTAAGATTATCTTTACTTATAAGTCTAGACCGACTATACTTATCTTGTCAACACCAGAACTCATTTATTCTGCATATTACAGGAGGCTATATGGCTATTCAACGACTATTTGTAAGAAAACGTGATGCTTTTGCTAATGAGGCAGCACATGTATTAGCTACATTACAGCAAGAATTACACGTACCAGCTACAGCCGTACAAATCTATGAACGCTACGATGTGGAAAATCTTAGCGAAGAAGCATTACAAAAAGCTAAACATTTAATTTTTTCTGAACCACCTGTTGATTTAGTAGCAGAAACATTAGATATTCCAGACAATGCTTTTGTCTTTGCCATCGAATATGTGCCTGGTCAATACGATCAACGTGCAGATAGTGCAGAGCAATGTATTTCTATGCTAACTCTTACAACAGGTCATACTGTTCGTTGTGCTCGAGTTTTCGTTATAGAAGGTACTTTCACAAACGAAGAAAAAAATACCATCAAACACTATTACATCAATCCTGTTGACTCTAGAGAAGCCAGCCTTGAATTACCAGATACATTGGCACTCAAGCTCGAAGAACCTGAAGATGTTGCTATCATCAACGGTTTTACAGAAATGACAGAAGATGCGCTACAACATATGATTAGCGACTATGGTCTCGCTATGACGTTGGCGGATATCAAATTAATTCAAGAACAATACAAGAATGTAGAAAAACGCAATCCAACGATTACAGAAATACGATTATTCGATACATACTGGTCCGACCATTGTCGTCATACTACATTTATGACAGAGCTAACAGATATCACTATCGAAGATAGCCGTTTCACAGAACCAATCAAGGAAGCACTTGAAGAATACACTGAAGGTCGCAATTTATTATATACAACTAAGGTGAAAGCTCGTTCTCTCATGGATATGGCCACATTAGCTGTAAAAGAATTGCGTCATGCAGGTGGTCTTACCAACCTTGATGAATCTGAAGAAATCAATGCTTGTACCATCATCGTCCCTGTTGATGTAGATGGTAAAGAAGAAGAATGGCTCTTGCTATTCAAAAATGAAACACATAACCATCCAACGGAAATCGAACCATTCGGTGGTGCTGCTACATGCCTTGGCGGTTGTATCCGCGATCCTTTAAGTGGCCGTTCTTATGTATATCAAGCTATGCGCATCACTGGTAGTGGAGACCCGCGCACACCGCTAGCCGATACACTAGAAGGCAAGCTACCACAAAAGAAAATCACTGTTGAAGCTGCACGTGGCTATTCCTCCTATGGCAACCAAATCGGCCTTGCCACTGGTGAAGTCAAAGAATACTATCATCCTGGCTATGTAGCAAAACGCATGGAAATCGGTGCCGTTATCGGTGCTGCACCGCGCAATCAAGTGCGCCGCGAAGTACCAACACCAGGCGATATCATCGTACTACTTGGTGGTAAAACTGGTCGTGATGGCTGCGGTGGTGCTACCGGTTCCTCTAAGGAACATACTTTAGAATCTCTCGCCACATGTGGTGCAGAGGTTCAAAAGGGTAATGCCCTTACAGAACGTAAAATCCAACGCCTATTCCGTCGCGCTGAAGTTACAACACTCATCAAACGTTGTAATGACTTTGGTGCTGGTGGTGTTTCCGTAGCTATTGGCGAATTAACAGATGGCGTTACCATCAACCTTGATTTAGTACCTAAAAAATACGACGGTCTCGATGGTACAGAACTCGCTATTTCCGAATCCCAAGAACGTATGGCTTGCGTTATTTCACCTGCTGATGTAGATGCATTTATGAAGTATTGCGATGAAGAAAACCTTGAATGCACAATCGTTGCGGACGTAACAGATACAAATCGTCTCATCATGACATGGCGTGGAGAAACAATTGTAGATATCAGCCGTGATTTCTTGAATACAAATGGTGCTAGTCAACAACAAGAAGCCGTAGTGACAGCTCCTGCTGAAAAGTCTTATTTCCGTCGCGGTTCTGCTAGTGCTGACAATTTCAAGGAACAATGGCTTAATGCAATCTCTACATTAAATACTGCTTCTCAACAAGGACTCGCTGAACGATTTGACAGCACAGTTGGGGCCAACACTGTTCTCATGCCATTTGGTGGTAAATACCAAAAAACACCTACCCAAGGTATGGTTGCAAAATTACCAGTCCTTCATGGCGAAACGACAACAGCTAGTATCATGACACATGGCTTTGTACCTGAGTTATCGGCTTGGAGTCCATACCATGGTGCACAATATGCAGTTCTATTATCCGTTGCTAAATTAGTAGCTCTCGGCGGTCGTCGTCAAGATGCATACTTAACATTACAAGAGTACTTTGAACGTTTACACTCCAAGGAATCTTGGGGTAAACCAGTAGCAGCACTCCTAGGTGCGTACAAAGCACAAAAAGAACTTGAAATCGGTGCAATTGGTGGCAAGGATTCCATGAGTGGAACATTTATGGATTTAACGGTACCTCCTACCCTCGTATCCTTCGCAGCTGTAACAGCTCCTGTCAAAAATATTGTAAGCCAAGATTTAAAAGGCCCTAACCATCGTCTTGTATACTTTGATGTACCTCGTACATACAATGACACACCTGACTGGGATCACTTCAAGGAAAATTGTGATATCTTACAAGAAGAAATCGAAAAAGGTCGCGTATACTCTGCCTATGTAGTAGACCAAGGTGGCATTCCTGAAGCAGTTTCCAAAATGGCTCTGGGCAATAGAATTGGCGTTAAGTTCGACAAATATGCGGAACGAGCAATCTTCCAACCTGCCATCGGTTCTTTCATCGTAGAAGTAGATATTACAGCGGTTAATCATTTACTTGAATTGTCCGATGTTCGCGTAATTGCAGTTACCCAAGATACTCCTGTTATCGAATGGAACGGTCAATCTGTAACACTTGACGAAGTTGAAAAAACCTACGAAAAACCGTTAAGTGATATCTTCGCATTGGAAGCAAAATCTGGTACCGGTGAAGCGGTAGCCTATATTCATGATCAACACGCAAAACCTCGCAGTGCTTCCTTAGGTGCCAAACCAAAGGTACTCATTCCTGTATTCCCTGGTACGAACTGCGAATTTGATTCTGCTCGTGCCTTTGAACGGGCTGGTGCCGTTGCAGATATCGTACTTATTCGCAATCAAACGCCAGAACAATTAAAAGAATCTATTGACGTAATCAAAGCTAAATTAGCAGAGTCTCAAATTCTTATGTTCCCTGGTGGATTTAGCGGCGGCGATGAACCAGATGGCTCTGGTAAATTCATGGCTACCCTATTCCGCAATCCATATCTTGCAGAAGGCCTCGAAAACCTACTTTATAAACAAGATGGTCTCGTTCTCGGTATCTGTAATGGTTTCCAAGCATTGATTAAATTAGGTCTATTGCCTGGTGGCCATATTGAAACATTAACAGCCGATCACCCTACCTTGACATACAACACCATTGGACGCCACGTATCCCGTATGGCCAACACTAAGGTTATTTCTACAAAATCTCCTTGGATGTGTGAAGCTAAGGCTGGCGAAATTTATACGGTTCCTATTTCTCATGGTGAAGGTCGCTTTATTGCCTCCCCACAACAAGTATTGGAATTCAATAAAACTGGTCAAATCGCTACACAATATGTCGACTTTGATGGTATTGCATCCATGGATGGACGCTTTAATCCTAACCAATCCGTAGCTGCTATCGAAGGCATTTATAGCCCTGATGGCCGCGTATTTGGTAAAATGGCACACTCCGAACGCTGTGGTGCAGATATTAGTAAAAATATTCCAGGCAACTTAGAAATGCCAATCTTCACATCCGGCGTAAAATACTTTAAATAATCTATATGGCCCATTCTTCGGAATGGGCTATATTTACAGACTTTCACAATACACATTCCAATATGTGAAAGTTATCACAGTTATAACACATTGACATATATCGATATATTGATTTTTTTCGAAAAAAACTGTATTATAAGATGTCAATATAATTAATTAAACCGTCATCACATGGATGAGGTTAGTTATGTATATACATATGTGTAAGGAAAGGATATTACTATGCATTGTGCTCAAAAAATGACCCATAATATCTACTGGATTGGTAGTAATGACTGGACAACTGAACGTTTTGAAAACTTATTCCCTATTCCAAATGGTGTAAGCTACAATAGCTATTTCATCGATGATGAAAAAACTTGCGTTGTAGACTCTGTTGATGCAGAAATTCGCGAAGAATACTTCGACAACTTGTCCCACCTTTTAAATGGTCGTGATCTTGATTACATCATCGTAAACCATATGGAACCTGACCACTGTCAAACATTGTTAGAAACATTGGAACGCTATCCAAATTGTAAAATGGTTGGTAATGCAACAACATTCCGCATGTTCGAGCAATTCTACCGCACACCAAAGCCTGATCAATATTACACAGTAAAAGAAGGCGACGAAATCTGCTTAGGCAAACATACACTTGTATCCTATACAATGCCTATGGTTCACTGGCCAGAAGTAACTTGTACCTATGAAAAATCTACAGGTACATTGTTCTCTGCTGATGCATTCGGTACATTCGGTACAATCAATGGCAACATCTTTGCTGACCAAACTGATTTCGTAGCAACATACGAAGATGAAGCTCGCCGTTACTACACAAACATCGTTGGTAAATACGGTCCTCAAGTACAAAACGCGATTCGCAAGGTTTCCGGTCTTGAAATTAAACGCATCGCTCCACTTCATGGTCCAATCTGGCGTACACCTGAAACTATTCAATACATCTTGCACAAATACTTGCACTGGTCCAGCTACACAGCTGAGCAAAAAGGTGTTGTTATCGCTTTCGGTTCCATGTATGGCAACACTCGTGACATCGCTCAACAATTAGCTAAACAATTGTCTAAACGCGGTGTTACAGATATTAAAATCTATGACGTTTCCAAAACAAATGCTTCCTACATCATTGCTGATGCTTGGAAATATACAAACTTGGTAACAATTGCACCAACATACAACTTGAATCTATACCTTACTATGGAAAACTTCATTCATGAGTTAAAAGCACTTAACTTCCAAAATCATAAGGTATCCATCATCGGTAACCATTCCTGGGCTTCTGCTGCAATGAAAACAATGGTTGCTCACTTCGAAAACGACTTCAAAGATATTGAAATCGTATCCGAACCACTTGATATCAAATCCTCTTTGAAAGAAGAAGATATTCCATTAATCGAAAAAATGGCAGACGATATCAAAGCATCCATCGATGCACAAGAAATCAAAGAAGTATTATAATATACATACTAAAAGCCGTCCTTCGGGGCGGCTTTTTAAAACTCTTATGAAACTATGATAATTCTACTATTTTGTTCTTGACATAAATCTAACTTTTTCATATACTATACAAGTACCTGTTACATAACAGAATACATGGAGAGGTGTCCGAGCGGCTGAAGGAGCATGATTGGAAATCATGTGTGCGGTTATACCGTACCCAGGGTTCAAATCCCTGTCTCTCC
>JAIITD010000253.1 GCA_022737715.1 Veillonella sp. | reverse complement strand
GTCAGTCAATTTGGACTTATCTGCACCACCAACAACGTCCATAGTTTCGTTCAATTTCTTAGCGATAACTTTGGATTTGTCAGCACCTTGAGCATCGTCACCAGCATATTTCATGCCGTCATCTAATGTAGCCACTTCGTGTGTATTCTTGCTGTTATCTTCGTATACGATACGAGTGATACCATCTTTACCGTTTACACCAGGTTGACCGTCTTTTGCTTTCATAGTAAGACCGTCTTTGCCGTCCTTACCATTGAGGCCGATAGAGCCGTCTTTACCGTTAATCACAACGGAGGAACCGTCTTTACCGTTAACACCGATCTTACCATCAACGCCGTCTTTACCATCTTTACCAATCTTGATATCGTTGGACAATGCATATGTATATGTTTGTTCACCAGTTGCATTATCGATATGTTGAGCAATTGTCAAATTATCGCCTGCTGCGTAGGATACAGTTTTACCATTGCCTACAGCTGTTACAGCGTGGTTACCAACTACATTGCCTTTCGCATCAGTGGAGAAGGAATAACCGTCTTTGATTTGATCAGCCAAACCGGACAAGTCGATTTTTGCGATTGTACCAGCTTGGTTAGCACCGTTGCCATCGTTGTATTTCAATGTTACGGATTTATCTGCTGTGTTATATGCATATGTTGCAGTTGTTTCACCAGCACGATCAGATGTAGTAGGTGCAATATGCAAGTCGTTAGCTTTGGAAATCGTCTTAACGTCGCCGATGTTAGCACCGTTTGTATCATCAGTGGAGTTGTTGTTTACGATACCAGATTTAAGGTTCGTAATGTTGTTGCCACCCACGTTCACATTACCGCCGTCGAATTTGAATTCGTTGCCGCCGATTGTGAAAGTAGCAGGACCACCGTTCTTAATTGTGTTGATGTTGTTCAAGTCCTTAGCCAAACCGATGTTGATTTCGCTGTTGCCATCAGCACCTTGAGTGATGCTTGTTTTGATGTTAGAGGAATCATATTCGGAATCA
>JAIITD010000061.1 GCA_022737715.1 Veillonella sp. | reverse complement strand
AAAAGTAGCCTCATGATATTCGATAAACACGCAAATTTAAAATATAAGTATGGAAATAGACATTTCTGGTGTAGAGGATATTATGTGGATACAGTGGGAAGATACGAAGGAGCGATAAAAGAGTATATTCGCAATCAACTACAAGAAGATATAGCACAAGATACATTAAACTTTAAAGAATATACTGACCCGTTTACGGATGAGCCGGTAAAATAGGCAAAATAAAAGCCCCCGAGTAGGGGTCAGCCAGTGGTAATAGAGTGATTGTCAGATTATTCAAAGCCCTCTTTAGAGGGCTACCACTAGAGAAAGACCCTTATAGGGTCAGAGCAAACCACCCGTTCTACGGGTGGTTATGATTTAAAATGATTTTTTACCTAATGTAGGATGGCTACACCGTTTTAATGTTAGCGTATCAATCATATGAACCGCTTCGTCCAATGTAAGGTCCTCTCGTTTTGTAGGTGTTTCGAGGACTGCCAATGGATGGTCTGTGCCCACTTCGCCGGATGGCAAATAGATATATTCTTGATTGATTGTATCGCCAAAGATATAGCCTGCTTGTAAATGCTCTTTATGAATGCGACTCATAATGCTCCTTATATCGTATTGTACTTATACATCTCATGTTTCACATAAGATGTATAAGTAAGAATCTTGATTATAATATCTTTTGTATCTTAAATTCTGCATAGTCTGCAGAAACGAGTTCTAATTTAGTATTTCCATATGTAGATGGAATTCGTTTGAATGAATTCTGGTCATGTAAATGGCCGAATATACATATGTCTACTTGGTAGCGCTCCATGAGGTCTGTAAAGCCTGATGGAGCGTTATTTTCGTTAAATGGTGGATAATGCAATAATAGAATTCGCATTACAGGTAGTGGATTACCTGTATTCTCTGTTTCAGTATGTTCCTTTTGCAATGCTTGGATAGCGTGCTCCATTTCTTGCAATGCCGCTTCAGTACGTAAGATTTCTCTATCATAGATAGATTGATCTGTATCTGGTTCAAAGCTAGCATCATCAGGACAAATATATCCGCGGGTGCCACCAAAGGCTAAGATGCATTGCTGTTCGGTAGACTGGCTTTCACCAGTTAAAGCATTAACCTGAGTGGTGAGATTGATGATACGGGCCGTACCGTGGCCTTGTAAAAAGGTTATAGCATCGCCCATGGCATTTTTCATTTTGTTGGCAGAGGACCACCAATAATCGTGGTTGCCGCGAATCATAAATTTTTGACCCGGAAGACTGGCAATTTCCTTGAGGTCGTAGAGTGCTTCATCGAGGCGCAAAGCCCAGCTCATGTCGCCTACGAGAAAGATAATGTCTTCATCGGTGACGGTGGACAGCCAATGTTCTTTTATACGTTGCCAATGATTGTCCCAGTGGGGACCGAATATGTTCATCGGCTTCGTAGGTGGATTGCCTGATAGATGAAGGTCTCCAATGGCGTAAATGTTCATATATGTCCTTACTAGAGTCCTCTAACCTACGGAACTCGTAGCAGAGGGTTCTTATTTCAATTCAAAATAGGGTGTAATATTCTGTAAAATTTTCGCAGCTCGTTCATCATTGCACGTTTGTGGGATTTTATAACCCACGTAGAGCGGCGTTGTGATATAGCGAGGAATCACCTTGATATATTCGTAACCATCTTCTAGTTGATAGAAAAAATAGTTATAGGATTGGGAAAATTTTGCCAAGCTATCTAGTACATAGCGTATGGTTTGTTGTAAGCGCATGGCGATGGAGCGGACAGGTGCATCAGGTTTATACCGCAAATTGTATTCAAAGAATCCAATAATAGGGTGTTTGGATAAGGTGATGCGGATATCTTGATCTTCGTGTAATAGCCAACCATTCATGTTCTTGACCGTAATGTCCTCGTGATAATCGTAGTTGCGTAAGCCTATAATTTGGCTGTGCGGATGGCGTATGGAACCGCCCGACATGGGACCATGGTTTTTAAAGAATAGAACGGATTTATATTCCTTTGTGGCAATCGTTTCATGCCATTTATCTAGACCGAATTGAATGATCCGTGTTGCATCATCAACGGAAAGGGTGGATAGTTCGCCTTGGTCACCTTCTGTTTCAACGATGACCGTAGGCCACGTGTCCTGCAAAACAGGATATTTATTCATGAGCCATATGATGTGACCATCTTGTGCCAAAATATCTGTTAACTTTGATCGGTCGCAGAATGGACAGCGCACACTTGCGTCACGCATATTTACAGGCTTTGTACGCCCTAGTGCAATGTCAAATATAAGTGGTTCGTTCATGGTGCGCCTCCTTTCATCTCATACCTTTAATCATACCATAAATGGCAGTATTACACATGAAATAATGGTATAATATATTAATAATCTTTACCAAATTATAGGAGGTCTTATGAAACCGACAACCTTGGTATTTCCCATAGATGAACAACATAGAATTTTGCTGGGCCGTAAAAAACGCGGCTTTGGCGCTGATAAATATAATGGCTTTGGCGGTAAAATCAATGCTGGTGAAAGCTTTCGCCAATGCGCCGTGCGCGAACTATATGAGGAATCGGGCATTCTTGTTAATGCTGCTGATTTGGAGTGCGTAGCCCTTTTTGACTTTCAGTTTCCTTATGATGAAAGTCTAACTCATGTGGGTTATGTATATTTTGTGCGCGTTACCGATGTAAACCCCATTGAATCAGACGAGATGGAACCGCATTGGTTTACATTGGCCGATGTCCCTTATGAGCATATGTGGGAAGGGGACCGTACATGGCTTCCTATGCTATTAGAGGGCAAGTTGCTAAAGGGACCTATTCGTTTTGGCCCAGATAACAGCCATGTTGAGGATATGCGCTTAACAGAGGTCGACATAGTCATGGAAAGTGAATTGTTGGCCCGTATCGATATATATATTAATGAATAGAGTGTAGTGAAAGTATAGGATGTGCTTTCACATATACCTATATTGAGGAACTATGAAAGAGATGAATAACCCCAAGTGGGTGCCACAGTTGTTGGCGTGGTATGATGTAAATAAACGGGATTTGCCGTGGCGTGACTGCGGTGACCCTTATAAGGTGTGGGTGTCTGAGGTAATGAGCCAACAGACCCGCATTGAGGCGATGAAGCCTTATTATGATAATTGGATGCGTTTGTTTCCTACACTAGAAGATTTGGCAAAGGCCACCGAAGATGAAGTGGTCCATGCTTGGCAAGGCCTTGGTTATTATAGCCGTGCTCGTAATTTGCGACTTGGCGTGCAAGATGTGGTGAACAATTACGGTGGTGTGGTGCCTTATAATCGGAAGGATATGGAATCCTTGAAGGGCGTTGGTTCTTATACGGCTGGCGCTGTGCTATCCATGGCCTATGGCGAGCCAGAGGTGGCCGTTGATGGCAATGTATTGCGTATCTATGCTCGTTTGTACGGCATATTCGATGATATTTTGAGCACAAAGGGCAAGAAGGCCATAACTGCTATTGTAGAGGATACGTTGCCTCATGATAGACCAGGCGATTTTAACCAAGCCTTGATGGATTTTGGTTCAGCCGTATGTATCCCTAAGACGCCACGTTGCGGTGAGTGTCCCATTGTTAATACGTGTTATGCGTATCAACATAATGTAACCGATCAATTGCCTGTGCGTATCAAGAAAACAAAGGTTGTAGATGTGCCTGTTTTTGTAGGCATCCTTAGTTATGGCGACTATTATTTACTACATAAACGCCCTAATCGAGGCCTCTTGCGTTCCATGTGGGAATTTCCATCTGTAGAAAATGCGGATTCCTATGATGCGGCAGAATTTGGTTTAACTGAGATTGTAGGGGCATTGGGCTTTAGTCTATCCTTGCAACCTGTTATTGTGAAAGAATTAACTCATGTATTTTCTCATCGTAAATGGTTTATGAAGGCCTTTCGAGGAGATTTGCTGTATACTGGAGACCATACATCAATAGAATCGATACAAAAGCAATTACCTAAGGATTGGATGCTCATCAAACGGGATGAATTTGCCGATTATGCTTGGGCAGGACCTCATGGTAAATTGACAGAATTATGTCCTATTGTAGAATAAATTTATGAGACGAACACTGATTTTATCTCAATGTATTAGCCATTACTTGATATACAGTTAGGAGCGTATATGCAATTAATTATAAATATTGTGTTTCTCGTGGTGCTAGCCATAGCTTTTCTAAGCTTTTGGGGATTGTACCTCTATTTATGGAAACCGAAAAAACTATGGCCTGCGTGGCTGGCCTATATTTTGGTAGTTGCTGGTTGGTTCTGTGCGGTGCGATACTATTTCTTATACCAAGTTGATCTATACGGCACGCCTTGGTATGAATGGCTTAACTTGTTTAGAACAGAAAGCTATGGCGTAGTATTCGCCATATTCTTGTGTATACCAGTTTTCATCATATTGGCCTTGATCTATGTACTGGTAAACCGCATCTCCCATAAGGTTCCTGTCGAAGAACGGACTGGGCGCCGTGCTTTCTTTAGAACCGTAGGTACCCTTGTACCTTTGGCTGCCATGGGTGGCGCTGGCTATGCTGCCTATGAAGGACAACGAGAAATCGTTGTGACCCATGAAAGCTTTGGTTATACAAACCTACCGCCAGGACTTGCAGATTACAAGATTGTACAACTCAGTGATATCCATATTGGGCCAAGCATTGACCTAGATGACTTTGACGAAATCTTGCGATTAGCACTATTAGAACACCCAAACCGCGTTGTCATCACCGGTGACCTTATCGACAAGATACAATGGCTACCTGAAGTCTGTGATCGCTTAAAGGTATTTGCAAAACAAATTCCAGATGGCGTAGACTATATCCTTGGCAATCATGAATTCCATCATGATGTCAATAAAATCGTTGATGATATTAAAACAAAAACGCCATTAAACGTATTGATTAATGACAACATCCAAATCATGGGTGGTAAACAACCGGTCTATATTGCTGGCGTATCATATGACAATGAACGTCGTAAAGAAAACCGTGAAGCCATGATTGATAAGGCCTTGTCCGGTATCCCTAATAATGCCTTTGTTATTCTGTTGGCCCACCATCCAGAATTCTTTGATGAAGCCATCGAACGCAATGTGCCACTAACCTTGTCTGGGCATACCCATGGTGGACAAATCATTCTCTTTGGTATGCCTTGGGTACCGATTGGTACACCATATGTAAAAGGTCGCTATACAGAAAAAAATAGCGTATGCTACGTAAATAACGGATCTGGACACTGGTTCCCTATTCGTATTAACTGTCCGCGAGAAATTACGGTTATTACATTCTTTGACGGGGTGGCTTAGGCAGTGGCTTTGCTATATTAATAGCTATAATATTTAAGCCGTTTTAGATGATTAAAGTTCATAATATAAACGAGGTATTGTATTTGGTATACGATACCTCGTTTTATTATATGAAGTTATATAAGAGTTATGATATATTAGAGTTGAAATTTTAATTGTGTTGTGAAAGTATAGTTTTTATCGTGGGAGTAGTCATATGTTTTTAAAACTCTATAATTATTTTGTGCGAGGTATATTCATCTTTCTTTTTATAGGTATGACCGTTAGTCTAATTATAAATCCTGAAATAATAGAAGATGAAAATGATATTTATTTCTTTATTGCTTCTTATATCACAATATTAGTATTTTATTTTGGGTGGGGTTATGTTTATAAATATTTAGGACGTAAAAGAAAATAGTGGGGATATGATGAATATGTCGTTAAAGAACCTGATTTAGATACTTTTTTATGATACCCTGCTTAGAAGGATACACAATAAGCGATATTTTTGATAATGAACTGTATGATGAAAAATCTATGTATATTTTTTGAGTTTTGAATAGATAGAGGTCATAAACAAGTGAAAAATATAAATAAATTAACATATGTCTCTTATGATGGATTTATGGAAATGGATAATCTACGTAATAACTATGATTCTGTTTTAGAGCTTGATTGTAAAGATATAACAACAGAAGATAAGTTCTGGTTTTATTTCGGGTTATATTTTAACTTTCCTACACGGGTTGATAATTGGGCTGCTTTTTCCGATTGGATGAGAGATTTAGTGTTTTGGGATAGAAATAAATCTATTCTGATAATCTTTAAAAATATTGATGAGTTATTTTGTAGAGATCTAACATTACAATCCTTAGCTATGTCAGTCTTTTGGGAAGAAGTATTACCATATTGGGAGAATGAAGTAATAAAAGTAACGAGTGGATCGATGCAGCCACGTCAATTTGATGTATATTGCGTTATGAGTCAATATTATGATTTTTAGTATTAGTACTTGATATAGCGGGGAATCTTTTACTTCCCCTGCAGTCTTTTTCACGTTAATTAAGTAAATGGTTTGAAAATGGCAAGCGTAATAATTTTAATATCAGTATTTATATGGTGATTGGTAGAGAGCATATTCGACAAGATAAATTATGGAGGAATAAACATCAATGAGTGACTCAGATGCTTCTTTATATGATGAAGTTATTGAAGGTTTGAGGTGTAACAGAGAGTTAGAAATATATTATAATGATTCCACATATGGGATTGTTACTTATGGGGCGTTATGGCAACTCTGGAAAGATGAGGAGCTTTTAGCAGAATGTAATGATTTTTTACCATTATTAGAAAATCTGTTAATAAATGGGAGGAGTTTAAAAGATATTATAGAGCAGAGAGAGTGTGGATTACTTTTAATGTAAAAAGGCCTGAATTATAATCTAATGAAACTATAGAAGGAATGTAGATGATAGAATTAGAACCTATTAAGCAGATAAAAAGTCCAAGTTCAGAAAATGTTATAATTTTTGCTTTGCGATGTGTAAATTATATGATTATAAATGATAAACTTAATGGTTTAATTGTTTTGGACCTGGAGTGGAGAGAAGTTAATAGAATTTATATAGGCGAACAATTATTACTTATTGAAGCAATTTACACAGATATGGTGAGAAATAAAATTGTATTTAAGTTAGAGTCGTCTTTTTGCTTTGTAGATATTGATGCCCATTTTGTTAAGTTAATACCTATTCCCAAAAATATTAAGGAATTCTATTTTTATCAGTTATATAAATTTAGTGATGACATAATTTTAATGCGTACCAATAAAGGCATAGTATCTTTGTCATTGATTGATTATTCTGTTCGTATTATAGATGAAATAGCAGACTATGATGAAAAATTTGCATATTTTGTTTATGAAAGTGAAATAAAAGAGTCATTTCCTCATAATGAAAAATTAGTGTGTTTGGATACAAATAATATTACGATATTAGATGATTTTAAAAAGATTCAGATTCAAAACCCTATTTCTGTTCTGTATTTTGACGTATTTGTGACTGATAAATATGGTTTAGCTGTTGCAGAGAATCAATTACAGATTTTTAATCTCAATGGAGATATAAAAAGCAAGATATTATCATATAAAAGACCATGGTATGGTGGGCGAGTTGATATAGTTGAAAAAGATGATGGACTTCATTTATATGTTATAAGTCGTAATGATTGGGAAGAACTAACAAGTCTTTCAGAATATGTAATTCCATTTGATAAGACGCCTAATCATGTAATTCTATTATAAGATTTATATTTAGAAGGTCGTTGCTAGAAATATTGGTTCTTTTGTATTTGTTGCGGTAAATGAGAGTGTGCTAAAGATAAAATTAAATCTGATTAAAAAGGGATATAGATAGGTAATGCTTCAGGACTTAATTATAATAATAGGAATAATATTTTTTGCATATAAATTAATTACTCATGAAGGTAAGCTTTCATTAGCCAGAATTGTGGCAATGTTAGGTATGTCTATATGGCTTGGGTTAGGTTTACTTCATGAAGTCGTTTCGATATTTGTATTATTCTTTTGGTCTTCAGTTGTTATGGGGATTTCTTTAATCGGAATGTATTATATACCTAGTAGTGAAAATTATGATGCAGTTGAAACAAAAAAGGACGCTATAGTCTAATTTTCAGTAGTATATACTGAATGATTTAGAACTATGGCGTCCTTTTTTCCGTTCATTTGAGGTATGAGAGGATGTTATAGATATGTCAAAGAGATGTGAGAGATTTTATTTCATGCGAACTGCTTCAGCGAATTCGTCTTCGGTCATGAGTTTTTCTTCCAAGATGATTTCTTTGATAGAGCAACCGCGTTTGTACGCTTCTTTTACGACCTTAGCACTCTTATCGTAGCCGATGTATGGTGTTAAGGATGTAGCAATCATAAGAGATTGTTCTACAAAGAATTTAAGTTTTTCAGGTACGAATTCTACGCCGTCGATGCAGTGTGTTGTGAAGGAATTCATCGCATCTGCGAGGAGGCGACAGCTTTCAACAAAATCATAGATCATGATAGGCATGTACACATTCAATTGGAACGCTCCGCTGCCTGCACAAAGCGTCATGGTTGTATTGATGCCGAATACTTGGGCACATACCATAGCAAGCGCTTCGCATTGGGTAGGGTTTACCTTACCTGGCATGATGGAGGAGCCCGGTTCGTTTTCAGGTAGATGCCATTCGCCATAGCCACAGCGAGGGCCAGATCCTAAGAAACGAACATCATTTGCAATCTTAAACAATGTAGTAGCCAATGTGTTAAGTGCACCGTGAGCCATCATGAACGCATCTTTCAAAGAGAGGCCTTGGAATTTGTTGTTTTTAACGCGGAATGGAGCGCCTGTTACCTCTGGCAATACGGTTTCCATAACGTCTAGATATCCCTTAGGTGTGTTCACACCTGTACCAACGGCAGTGCCGCCAAGGGCAACGTCGAGTAGATAATCAGCGTTTTGAAGGAGCATAGTTTTGGCAGTTTTTAGACCGTCCACAAAGGCGCTAATTTCTTGATCTACCATGATGAAAGTAGCATCTTGTAGGTGAGTACGACCAACCTTTTGCAAGCCTTTGCCTTTTTCTTGCAATTTTTCAAAGGATACAATAAGGCCGTCCAATGCAGGAATTACGCGTTTTGTAATTTCAAAGTACCCGCAGATATGCATTGCTGTTGGGAATGTATCATTTGTACTTTGGCCGCGGTTTACATCGTCGTTAGGATGAAGTGGATTAGATTCATCTAACTGTTTAGCCCGGTGAGCGATAACTTCGTTCACATTCATGTTTGTTTGTGTGCCAGAACCTGTTTGGAATACGGTCAATGGGAATTCATCATCCCATTTGCCATCTACGATCTCATCTACTACTTGAGCGATGAGTTTCGCTTTTTCCTCAGTTACTGC
>JAIITD010000252.1 GCA_022737715.1 Veillonella sp. | reverse complement strand
GTCAGTCAATTTGGACTTATCTGCACCACCAACAACGTCCATAGTTTCGTTCAATTTCTTAGCGATAACTTTGGATTTGTCAGCACCTTGAGCATCGTCGCCAGCATATTTCATGCCGTCATCCAATGTAGCCACTTCGTGTTTATCGTTGTTGTGGTCTTCGTATACGATACGAGTGATACCGTTTGTACCATTTTTACCGTCTACGCCATCTTGACCTTTTTCACCGCGGATAGTAAGACCATCTTTACCGTCCTTACCATTTAAGCCGATGGAGCCGTCTTTACCGTTGATGACAACAGAGGAACCATCTTTACCGTTTACGCCAATCTTACCATCGATGCCATCTTTACCGTCTTTGCCGACCTTGATGTCATTGGACAATGCATAAGTATAAGTATGTTCACCAGTTGCATTATCGATATCTTGTTTTACAGTCAAGTTATCGCCTGCTGCGTAGGAAACAGTTTTACCATTGCCAACAGCTGTTACAGCATGGTTACCCACTACATTGCCTTTAGCGTCAGTAGAGAAGGAATAACCATCTTTGATTTGATCAGCCAAACCGGACAAGTCGATTTTTGCGATTGTACCAGCTTGGTTAGCACCGTTACCATCGTTGTATTTCAACGTTACGGATTTATCTGCTGCATTGTAGGAATAAGATGTAGTTGTTTCACCTTGACGATCAGATGTTGTAGGAGCGATGTGCAAATCGTTAGCTTTGGAAATGTTCTTAACGTCGCCGATGTTAGCAGCATTTGTATTATCTGTAACATTGTTATTTACAACGCCAGATTTAAGGTTAGTAATGTTGTTACCACCGATGCTTACGTTGCCACCATTGAATGCGAAGTTATCGCCACCAATTGTGAAAGTAGCAGGGCCACCGTTTTTAATTGTGTTGATATTGTTCAAGTCCTTAGCCAAACCGATGTTGATTTCGCTGTTGCCATCAGCACCTTGAGTGATGCTTGTTTTGATGTTAGAGGAATCATATTCGGAATCA
>JAIITD010000060.1 GCA_022737715.1 Veillonella sp. | reverse complement strand
CCAGCTGAGCTAATCGTCCATGTGGTGACCCGTCCGGGAATCGAACCCGGGATACCGCCGTGAAAGGGCGGTGTCTTAACCGCTTGACCAACGGGCCATGATATGAAATTGGCTCCCCGAGTAGGACTCGAACCTACGACCGATCGGTTAACAGCCGATTGCTCTACCGACTGAGCTATCGAGGAACATTAGTGGAGCGGGAAACGAGATTCGAACTCGCGACCCCCGCCTTGGCAAGGCGGTGCTCTACCGCTGAGCTATTCCCGCATATGGTGGACGATGACAGGATCGAACTGCCGACATCCTGCTTGTAAGGCAGGCGCTCTCCCAGCTGAGCTAATCGTCCATATTGGTGACCCGTCCGGGAATCGAACCCGGGATACCGCCGTGAAAGGGCGGTGTCTTAACCGCTTGACCAACGGGCCAAAGTTGGTGACTCACCCGCGACTCGAACGCGGGACACCCTGATTAAAAGTCAGGTGCTCTGCCAACTGAGCTAGTGAGTCATGAATGGCTCCCCGAGTAGGACTCGAACCTACGACCGATCGGTTAACAGCCGATTGCTCTACCAACTGAGCTATCGAGGAATGTATGGAGCGGGAAACGAGATTCGAACTCGCGACCCCCGCCTTGGCAAGGCGGTGCTCTACCGCTGAGCTATTCCCGCATACAGAACCGATAATTACTATATCATAATTACCTTCTGTTAGTCAAGAACTAAACTAGGTCAGTTCTGACTGCCTTATAATAATATCAATTTACACATATGGTGTCAATGGTTTTTCAATGAATTTCCTATAAAAATAATACGAAATCTATACGATACTAACGTGCATATTCTATAACAAACATATAAAAGAGGACTTTCAAATATATCCTCCCTTTACTACTGGTTAAGCAAAGGAAATATATATATGACAAGTCCTCTCTATCATTATTTAATATCTTCTTGTCGACCCTTACCGGCGCCATCCTCAGCGGCACGGACCTCTGCTTCTACGAATGTTTTCATGTCATTTAACATATGCATAGATGCATCTACGATAGACAGCCCCATCGTAGAGCCTAAGCCTTCATCAATGTGTAAATCATAATGTAATGGAGGTTTTACATCTAAGAAACGACATTGTTCCTTATGAATCGGATCATCGTAAACAGCGGATGGGAAAACATAGTCTTTCACCAATGGTTCCATCGTCACCGCTGCCAGTACGGCAGTGCCAGTTAGTACATTATCGAATACCACAGCCATGCGATGACTAGCAGCACCTAAGATAAAGCCTGTTAAGAACGCAATATCGAGTCCACCTGCTACGTGAAGCAAATGCAATACGGCCTTGCGGCGGTCGCTTTCAGATAAAACAGTCCAATCATCTACAGCAATGTCAAAGGGATCTACAAATGAATGGATGTGTGCAGCACGCTGTGCAATGGTAGGTCCATTATCAGATTCTGTCAATAAGGAATCATATGATGCACCTGTAATGGTAGCGGTCGTAACCAACGCATCAAGGAATGTACGTTCACCTATATTACCTAAGGCCACCACTTGTAGGCCTGCTTCATGTAATTTATCCGCATAACCAAAGCCCATTTCAAGAGCCTGTTCCAATTCATCATGGCTAATAGAGGGTTCTACGCCAAAAAAGTGGGACCCTTTACAGATAACACGGGAATCAATGTTGCTCAAATGCTCAGTATCTTGTTCCAAGCCAACATTCACTACATACACCGGAGCCTGCAATTTAAATGCGGCCCCCTGCGTAGCACTCATGCCTTCGTTAAATCGTTTTATTGCATTTAAACTAGTATGTCCATGTTCGACATTTTGAGGACCATCAACAAGATGGTCTGCCCCTACAATGAGAACACCATATTTTAAATGATTTGGTTTTGGATTGGCCAATACACCTGCAAATCGTTCGGCTATTATTTCGAGCATGGCAAGACTATAAATAGGTTTCGTTAAATTATCAATACGGTATCGGCATGTTTCCATCGCTTTCGTATCTAGTGGTTGAATCATAAACTGTCTCATGCCTTACCTCCTGTTACAGCCTTATACATATGAACCGCAAGGTCGAGCATCCCCATCTGAACAGAACCACCGGAGGCTTCCCCTAAACAAAGGCCTAAGTCCACATAGGCTTCTAAGCCAAGATTTTGTAATGATGATTTAGCCGCTTTTTCTGCCGATAAATGAGAAGCCATAACGTAGTCCATGGATGCAGGTACTAAGGTTTTAGCTACCAATGCACAAGCCGATGTATTAAAACCATCGATGATGACCATGCCATGATTAGCGGCCGCCCCTAAGATAACACCGACAATACAGGTAAATTCAAAGCCCCCTACAGCAGCCAAAATACCTATAGCGTCATCCTTTGGAATATCCTTATATTTAACCAATACATCATGAACGATGTGTTGTTTTAATTTAAGGCGTTCATCGGAAATATTCGTACCTCGTCCAGTGGCCTCTTCTGCAGTAAGGCCGGCAAACTTAGCCGTCATAAGTGCACTAGCTGTCGTGTTGGAAATCCCCATCTCACCTACAAGAAACACATTGTACCCGTCAGCCATCTTTTCTTGAACTAATTTGATGCCCGTTTCAATCCCTTCGATTGCTTGTTCACGCGTCATAGCCGGTTCTTCTACAAAATTCTTTGTACCCATCCCCAATTTATGAGAACGCAGTCCAGGGACCCAGCTCATATCCGCATCAATGCCCATATCGATAACTTCCATATGCGCACCACAATAATTGGCCAATGAATTGGCGCCAGCCCCTTTTGGAATTAAATAGTTTTGCGTCATGCCAACGGTGGTTTCCTTTGGGTATGCACTAACCCCCATGTCGGCAACGCCATGATCGGCAGAGGCGATAATCATGCAAGGTTTTGGAATTGTTACATTCTCTTGGTTTGTAGCCGCCCCATATTGAGCCACTACATCGACGAGGCGTCCATATTGCTTAATATCCGACGCATCATTCCAATTCTTAATAATATGTTGTTCAATTTCTTTACTACGACTGTGAATCGCGTCGCAGGTTTCTTGTAGTAATCCCATAACAACCCCTCTTAATTATTCTTAATTTGTCCTGTCAAGTACGGTAATTTATTTCGAACATCTCTACTTCTATGTAAATAGTCTTCTAATGCTTTGCCTTCGTCTTCTTGTGAAAGTATTTCTTTTACCCGACGAATTTCGTCTTCCATTTTAGATAAGCCTTCTAATACATTATGGCGATTACCATAAATGATTTCACGCCACATGGATGGCAAACCACCCGCTACACGTGTACAGTCACGGAATCCACCGGCAGATAATCTCATGCGCAATTCGCCGAGCTCATCACCGCCAGATACTTGAGTTAAAATAGCGGCCATCAGATGGGGCATATGGCTAACCATCGCTAAGTACGCATCATGGGCATATACATCGACAAATTCGATACGGGAACCAACGGCACGTCCCATTTCAGCCAATTCTTGGGCCACCTCTGCATTATATACGTCAGACGCTTTATCTTCTAGTACAATCCACCCCATACCTTTAAATAGGTTTTTATGAGACACTTCATATCCGCCCTTTTCAGAACCTGCCATAGGATGAACAGATACAAAAAAGGTTCCCTTTGGAATTGATTCATACACGGCGCGTACAAAATTTTCCTTTGCACTGGATACATCTGTTACCACTTGACCTGGTTTAAACAGATGCGCCACCTCTGTAAAAAGACGGGCATTTGTATCTGGAGGCAAAGAAAACACTACGATGTCCGAATGTTCAATAAGTGGTTCTACCTCAGTCCAAGCTTGAGATACTACCCCATCTTGTAATGCTGCATCGCACACCTCTTGGCGACGTGCATATCCTACTACATCATAATCAGTGTACGCTTTCAAAGCCTTCGCTAAAGACCCACCCAACAAACCTAATCCAATAATACCTACGGTTCTACTCATATAAACCTACTTTCACATGCGACCCTATATCTCCATATAGAACCACAAATAAACTATACCATTACACCTCAATAAGGCGTTTTTCTTTCCATTTTCCACTATACCAGCGATAGATAAACAATACACCTCGTAAAATCTCATCAGCTGCCATAGCAATCCAGATGCCCACAAGGCCCCAACCCCAATAAATACCAAATAGGTACGATAATGGCACAGCACATAACCACATGCCAAAGATACCAACTAGCATTGGGGTACGAATATCACCTGCAGCCTGTAAACAACCGACCATAACGATATTTACAGCTCGCCCTAGTTCAAGGAAAATCTCAACCAAGAGCACATTATGAGCCAAGGATAAAATCTCAGGATCCGTTGTAAATACAGATAGAACCGTATCACTCGTTATATAAAAGAACGCTGCCAATCCTACATTGATAGCGATAGCTAAAAACATAGAATGCCACACGCGATTCGTTACTTCGTCTTGCCGTTTAGCGCCCATCAAGAATCCTACGATAACTTGTGATGCATTCGATAAGGCTATGGTATACACATAACACAACATGGCGATGACATATACATACACCTTCGTATTAATCACAGTTAACCCCAGAA
The DNA here is from genome assembly GCA_022737715.1 of Veillonella sp. Classification (GTDB taxonomy): domain Bacteria; phylum Bacillota; class Negativicutes; order Veillonellales; family Veillonellaceae; genus Veillonella. Next base: position 4,820 of record JAIITD010000060.1, on the reverse strand, counting down.
TGTTGACCATCTTCATAATCGTCGTTTGCGATAATTGATAGCTCAATGTTTCACCGCCGGATGGCACGCTAATATGAAGTAAGGATTTAACAGTATGCCAGGGAAAGGGTCTTAAATAAGATGTACTTACCTTTAACTGTAACAGTGTCTTGAACAAATATACAATAATTATAAGTCCAATTACCTTTGAAAGCCATGTAGAAATAGATACACCTAGTACACCAAGGCTTGGTATCGGGCCATGACCAAAGATGAGGATATAGTTCGTTCCTACATGGATAATATTCATAACGAGTGCCACGTACATGGTGATACGCGTCAATGAATGGCCTCTAAATACGGCAACCAATGCATAGTACATGGCCTGTATTGGTAATCCCGCCGCTACAATGGTCGTATACAGCGACGTATCCCCCATCGTTTCAGGTGGTATGCCGAGCCATGTAAAAATCCGTTCATGGCAAGTGATAAAAAACACCGCTGCTACAGAGGAAAATACAAAGTTTAGTACTAAACTAACTGTACAAACCTCTGACAACTTTGACTGATTGCGAGCCCCCAAGTATTGGGCAATTAAAATCGTTGTAGCCGTGCTCATGACGACGATGAGCATAATAAAAATATTTAGAATTTGATTCGCATTAGCTACAGCGGCCACCGCTTGTGGCGAGTAATGACTCATCATCAATTGGTCGATATTGCCGACGAGCATTTGCAGGAATACTTCGATAAATATAGGCCAGCTTAAGGTCCAAATGGATAAACTAATGCCTTTTTCATATGTTTTCATAGTATCCCCTTTATGTTACACATCAAACTTTATCAACTAAAAGAAAACACCTTTTGCTTTTTCTTTAGACTCTTGATCTGCTATGAATGGAATTCTTGTGGTTCTACCTTCTTTAGCAGCTACAATCTTTTTAAATGGGAATTCAAAGATTTCTCGATTCCACGTATTTACAGCATCATTATATAACGTTCTAGCTGCGGTAATTTCTTTTTGCAAATATGAATTTTGTTGCATCGCATCGCGAATCGTATCTTGGCTTTGCAAGTCTGGATAATTTTCTATAGCTACATTTAATGCTCTCGTTGCTTTGTTAAGTTGAGCATTTACATCGCTTCTAGATTCTTCACTAAAATTACCACTTCTATACTTTGCAATATCTACAAGAATATCTTTATCTACTTCAATAGATTTTTCTACGAGTTTAGCTGCATTAGAAAGAATGACAACCCGTTGTTCCATATAGTTATCAATTTCGGATGCTGCATTTTGGATTCGTTGTTCCATCATATTAAACTCAGAGCTAATTTGTTTTAATCGCCACCAAGGATAGATAAGTACAACCGCACCAATAGCAGATATAAGGTACTTGTCTATAACTATCCCAAAAACAATGCCAATTACACCGATAGCCATAAGAATCGTAGGAAGCAGTTTTTCAAAACTACTTGTTTCTACAGGAATTACCTTAGCAATAACATGTACATCTCTACCTTCTGCCATAATCTCAGGGTTCATTTCATCTAGTTGATTAGCCATTTTACTTACCTCCATTTTGTTCGTAAATTGTATTTAATAAGTCTGCGAGAGACTGATTATCCCTATATAGTTTCCCTACCATAAAGTGCCCATAGGCAAAAGAACCATTTTTGTTATTTTCAGATCGTTGATAATGATTCAATTCTTTAACACGCTTAAAATCATCTACAGTATCATCTACTTCTGCTACTTCAATAAGTTCTTGCTTTGTAACCGGCACATATTCATTCCACTTAACAGGTACATAATAGGTTCTACCATTACCAGCCGTAACAGGAACCTCATCTACATGCTCAATAGTCCTATAGGAATAGGCATCTACCTTAATAATTTCGGAATCTGCCTCTTTTTTATAGTGACTTGTTTTCAATAATGTCTTTACATTACTTCTCTGCGTTGCATTAGGCGGAATAAATAATCCAAGGTTCATCTTATTGGCGAGCATTTCTGTGGTGTAATCATTATATTTAAAATCGTAAGATTTATTATAAATATAATCAGTAGAAGCCATTTGTTGATATACAGGAATTGCTAAGACAGGCAAAAAGGAAAAATACATATGCTCAAAATAACTGCAGTTAAAATTAATGAATTTCTCTTTAATCTTTTCAAAGGAGAAATCATAATACTGTGATGGTACAGTATCAAAATCCCAATCCTTAGAATTTTCCGTCAAAATTTCATTGATTTTACATTGTTTATTAAAAACAAAGTCATCTCCATAGGGAGAATTCTCAAAAATATCTTTGTAATTACTTTGTGCCAATGGGGTGAATAATACGCGGAACTCAACCTCATTATTTCTATCTAACGCATTAAATTGTGCATCGAATTCTTCATTCGACAATGCCTGAAAGTTTCCACCGTCCTCTAAGGCATCCTGACTCTTTTTTCTAAGCCCTGCAATGCGTTTCGCCAGCTGAATCTTTGCACCGCCAAAATTAAATAAACCTTTTTCTGGTGGTCTTCTATGGAATATTAAATTCGGTGCTGCATGATTACCATATACCAAGGATATACTATTCGCATAATATGGGCCCGGTCGTGTTAAGGTAGCACGAAGTGTTTCACTTACAGTTCTTGTTTTCGTATTTCCGTCAGAGTCTATATATTCCTCTGTATAAACAACTTCACGAGTACCTTCATATGTGTAATCATCTATCCAATGGATAATACGTTTAATAAAAACAAAAGGATTTCCTAAAATATCGCCAGAAGTGATATCCAAGGTAGAATGGTTTACATCATCTTTTTCTAAAAAGCCATAATCTTTAACGAGCTGTTCATAACGTTCCATATTAAAATTGGAATCTAGATGGATAAAGGGAATCGCCTTTTTTATAAGCTCCGCCGTCATTTCACTATGAAATAATTCATTTAGAGGCTGCATCATTTCATAGCCTTCTTCACGCATTTGACTTAGCGTTGCATCTAAATCATTCAGTTTCGCTTCAAGACTCTTACGATTAGGTCTAATCCAATATAAATATAGACCTATACATAGGACTATAATAGCAATGCACACAATAATGGATAAGATATCAATCTGTTGTTGTGAAAACTGATACACACAATAAATAAGTGCACCTATACCTACAATACAATCAATGGTCCTTACAATTCCAAACCGTTTATACGTACTATTTGACTGATCTCTATTTTCTGAAACATTTGTATACTTATCGATTAAGTCTTTATTTTTATTTATATCAACCTTTGATTGATTTACCAATTCTTGAAAGTAATCCTCTGTGATACCTTGAAATGTATCCTTAAGACTTTCTCTGTAATACTTTAGTGGTTCTAGTAATGCTTCATTATATTCATTCGACACGTTACTCTACCCCTCTATCTTATGGCTATCATAATAAAATAATAAATCAATACGCCTAGCAGGTACTGCACCTATGTTTAATTATAAATGTCTTAAATTAAAATTAGTATATCAGTTAAGAAAAACTCCGTAAAGTAATATATGATAAAACTAAATGTAATAAAATTAAAATCCCCTCTTTACAGAGTAGTCAGTAAAGAGGGGAAATATATCAGAACACGATATATGCTAAGTTAAACTTATTTAAATTGATTGCAAAGGCTATCGAATAGCGCTTGATCAGGTTTAACAACATCTTCAGTCAATGGACGTGGATGTGGACCGCCGTTAACAGCGGCCATAGCTTTTTCAAAGGAAGGTTTAGTCGTATCTTGGTAGATAAGACCAGTAACCAAACCTTGTGTTTCACCTAATGTTTTAAGTGCAGCAGCACGGTCTGTTGGATCATATCCTTCTGGCAAGCTAGTCAAATGTTCTTTGAACCAGTCATAGCTATTGTGTTTGTTGTATGTAACACATGGACTAAATACGTTGATGAAGGAGAAACCTTCATGGTCCATAGCTTGTTGAATCAAATCAACCAATTCTGCACGGTTAATCATATAACCTTGTGCTACAAATGTAGCACCTGCAGCGATAGCAGTTTCACAAACGGACAATGGTGTTTCAAAAGCCCCACGAGGTGTTGTTTTTGTAACAAAACCGATATCGGAACGAGGGGATGCTTGACCTTTAGTCAAACCGTAAACATGGTTATCCATAACGATATATGTCATGTTTACATTACGTTTGAAAGCATGAATAGTATGGCCCATGCCGATAGCGAACGCATCACCATCACCAGAACAAGCGATAACTTCTAAGTCTTGGTTAGCAAGTTTAACGCCTTGAGCGTATGGAAGCGCACGACCATGAGTTGTATGTGCACCATATGCATAGAAGTAACCACCGATACGGCTAGAACAACCGATACCAGAGATAACTGCCAATTTTTCAGGTGGAATATTTTTTGCTACTACTGCATCAGTAATGGCAGCTTGTACCCCATAATGACCACAACCAGGGCACCAGTTAGGGCGAATATCATTTCTGTAATCTTTAGCTGTTGTCATATTATAGGACCTCCTTAATTGCATTTTTCACATATGATTTTGTGAATGGATTACCATCATATTTCAAGCAGCTAGAAATTTTAGATTTCTTATGCATGTTGATTTTGAATAGGTTAGTTAATTGACCTGTCGCATTATGTTCTACAATAACAACTTTTTTAGCTGCATCCATGAATGGTTGCAATTGTTTTGCAGGGAATGGTTTAATCAAGCGCAATTGTAAATGATTAACTTTAACGCCTTCTTGATCGAATTCAGCAACTGCTTCTTCGATAGCACCACGGCTAGAAGCCATACCTACAACGAGTACATCAGCTTCATCGTATTT
>JAIITD010000251.1 GCA_022737715.1 Veillonella sp. | reverse complement strand
GATGGTACTCCAGTACAAATCGTATTGAACCCATTGGGCGTACCTTCTCGTATGAACATTGGTCAGGTTCTTGAAACTCACTTAGGTTGGGCTGTTCAAGGCTTGGGCATGAAAATTAAAGCTACAGATCTTCATATTCAAAATGTATTGAAAGAGGCGCGTACTGATGAATCCTACTGGGAACAAATCGATGCAATTCGCAAATTATATGCTGAAATTGAAGAATTAGAAGCTAAAGCAAAAGAAGATGTAACAGTAGCTCATTTTGATATCGATGAAAAAATCATCGATTTGAAATCTCAAATCTTAGGTCACGTTGAAGAAGCAGCTCAAAAGAAATTGGCTGCACTTGGTGGCGAAGCTCGTTACAATGAATTGAAAGCATTAGAATCTAAATACAATGCACTTCACATGGAATATTTCGGCACTGAAGAAGAAGCGCCAGAAATGGATCCAGCTCTCGTTGAAGAATTAGAACGCATCAATAAAGTACGTGCTACATTGAATCATATTGAAGAAGCTCGTGCTAAACGCGTTGAAATTCGCAAAGATTTGGAAAAATTAGGCTATGACTACGATACATATGGCATGCCAAAACCTGATGTAGCTGGTATTCATATCGCTACACCTGTATTTGATGGTGCTCATGAAAAAGATGTATTTGAAACATTGGATATCGCTGGTCGTCCAGATGATGGTAAAACTATTTTGTACGATGGCCGTACTGGTGAACCTATGGATAACCGCGTTACTGTTGGTTACGTATACATGTTGAAACTTCACCATTTGGTTGATGATAAAATCCATGCGCGCTCCACAGGTCCGTACTCCCTTGTTACACAACAACCATTGGGTGGTAAAGCTCAATTCGGTGGCCAACGTTTCGGGGAAATGGAAGTTTGGGCTCTCGAAGCATATGGCGCGGCCTACACTCTTCAAGAGCTATTAACTGTTAAGTCTGATGACGTTGTTGGTCGTGTGAAAGCATACGAAAAAATCGTTAAAGGCGAAAATAT
>JAIITD010000059.1 GCA_022737715.1 Veillonella sp. | reverse complement strand
AAACCGCGAATGGACGTACTACCAATGTACATCCCTGGGCGTTTACGGACCGCGTCTAGACCCTCAAGAACTTGTATATTCTGAGCGCCATAATTTTCTTCAGCCATTAAACAAACTCCTCCTAACGACATAAACCGCAACATGCTAATACACAACGCATTTGCGGTGCTAGATTATCTCTTTATTATACTATAGATTGCTTATATCGTGAAAGCCCTATAATTTGCTACTTAAGAGCATATAAAACTCATCAATCCGTTTTTTAAGAGTTTTAAGCGATATACCAGAAGCATACACACCATCATCCGTTACAATATACGTTTTTACCTTATCCTCGGGCACGATATATATAACCTTTGCATCATAATTCGAAATGCCCGTCCTATGATGCTTACCAGACTCCGCATGAATCATTGTAATAATTGAATTCATAGGGATGTTAAAATTATCGCCAATATGTAAGTACATGTTTTCTTTTCCTTATATCTAAATAGAATTTTAATAGATGACCATTAATTTCGCAGCGACTTTGGCCCTGCGGAGCCCGAAGGGCGTAGACAGACCCGGCCGGTGGAGCGAGAAATAATGGTCATCTATTACAAAATTCCTTTTAGCATATTTAGCTCTTTTTGTTTTTCCTCACTCAGGAATTTTGATCTATATTTATTACACAGGTTGATAACGTGTTGGTCTGTCAGTTCTTCAAGCCGTTTATGGGTAATGAGCATGGTGGCCATGTACATGTGGTTTCGACTTGTAGATCCGTGGTAGACCTTATCTAAATAGAAATAGATCAGTTCTCGCATGGCTATAGAAAAATCTTTAAAGGTGCATTTAATGTATTGTTGAGCTTCGCTATATTTTATGTACGGATGTCGTCTAATTTGTGTCTTTATATCATTAATATGATTGCGATGTATTTCATATTCGCAGGACACACAGTATTTTGTTTGCCTGCTCATCAATGTATGACAGCGCTCGCATCGATGATAACCGTGTTCTAGCAAATAGATTTCCTTTTTGCGGCTACTAATGAGCACCTTACGAAACGGTTCTTTTAGTTTCTCTTCTGCTAAGCTTTCAACCATAGCATCAATAGATTTCATATCATCATCGGACAAGACGATTTTTGACATATCGATATACCCATCTATGTCGGGCATGTCTATTTTCAGAATTTCTGTGTTAGCCGTTTCTTTCACATAGCTCTGCCGATGCATGATGAGGCCCATTTCAGTGATGATATCACTTTTGTAATAGTCATTAATGGCCTTAAGGATGCGTTTTTGGTTCATCTTAACCTCTTGCATCCACTGCGAATTGTCCGCGCTGAGCACAATTTTTGGAGGTTTGATGTCGATGATGCGCGTATGACCAGCATAAATCGACCCCACCACATCACGCCAATGATGAACGAGGGTATTCAGTTTAAATTGTTCTAGTAAACCTAACTCATGTAGGCCACCAGCTAAGCACATATCAAGGCTTTCCATAATGAATGTGCCCCTCCTGACATTGAATAAATTGAACACCTTGCAGGTTTTCAAAATCGTGTATATCCGTCGTAGTAATAACGGTTTGAATGCGTTTATGAATGAACTGCAATAAATTGTTCCGTCTAGCCTCGTCGAGCTCGCTCAACACATCGTCCAAGAGCAATACGGGATATTCGCCTACTTCGGATTTAATGAATTCTAATTCGCTCAGTTTGAGTGAAAGAACGGCCGTCCGCTGTTGTCCCTGGGATCCAAATTTCTTTAAATCGATAGCATCGGAAAAGAATCGTAAATCATCGCGATGAGGGCCCACGCTGGTCGTCATACGTTGACGATCTTGCGGCAATGCCTCTTGTAGTAAATCGTAAAAGGCCTCCTTCGTATATACGATATGGCCTTCCTCCCCATACGGTTGTTCGTAGCCGATGGTGAGATTCTCGAGGCCTCCTGTCAATTTACGATTCATCAAATCGATGAGCAAATTAATTTTCTTTAGACTTTCCATCCGTTTTTTGACGATGAAAGCCGCCATATCCGCTAGTTGTACATCCCATTCAGCAAGAGGAATATTCTGTTTACCTCTATATTCCTTCAATAATGTATTCCGTTGCTGCAATAATCGATTGTATTGCAACAATTGATGATAATAAGTAGCGCTCGTTTGGGATATTTCCATATCTAGAAATCTACGACGACCCGAAGGACTGCCCTTTATAAGCTGTAAATCTTCTGGGCAGAATATAACCGTGTTTAAGGTACCAATCAATTCCTTCTGAGAAATCTTAGTATCATTTAAGCGGATAGCCTTAGGACCTTGACGAAATAGCTTAATATTAACCTTTTGCGGCGTCTCCTTTTTCTCAAAGTTCACCACAATGCCCGCTTCATCAGCGTTAAATAAAAGCATATCCGACGTATCGTTTGTACGGTGGCTTTTACCAATGGTACCGACGTAAATGGCCTCTAAAATATTGGTTTTACCGGCCCCATTGGTGCCGTACAAGACGATGATTTCAGGCTGCAAATCTATGGTTAAATCCTTATAGTTGCGAAACTGGAACAATTGCAGTGAGTTAATTCTCACCGATTATGCCTCCTCTTTGGTAACGATGAATTCCACATCGAGGCCTTCTACACCAATAACATCGCCAACGCGACATTTTTTGCGTTTTTCTGTAACCATATTGCCATTTAATGTAAGCACTTGATCATCGATAAGGCCTTTTACTTGGCCCCCTGTTTCGATGACGCCTTCCAATTTAAGCAATTGATCGATTTGAATGTACTCCGTATGAATTGGTACAGGTTGTTGTTTCATAACGTCCTCCTATGGTGGACAAATTACAGGATATACCAAATATATAACCATGACTAAAACGCATTGTTATATACTTGGTATTATGAATTTTTATGCATATAAATATACAATAATTTATATATAGTACATACTGAATTCTCAATATAAAAACTAATCGTAGAATTAGCTTTCACAAAAATGAGAATATATCATCGTATGTGACGATTAAGAATTCGTACGAACAGGTGTTACTACATAGGTATAGTTCGGATTATTATCTTGGCGAATCACAACAGGACCATTTTGTTTTAAATACATGTGGATGTTGTCGCCTGTGCTGTGACGCAAGATATCAGAAATGTAACGACCATTGAAGGAAATCGTGAACGGCGTACCCTTGAATTCCACAGGAATTTCTTCCTTCGCCATACCAATTTCAGCATTTTGGCTGGACAACGTCACTTGTTCTTCGGACCAGTCATAGCGAATTACGTTATAACTCATATCCTTTGCCAACAAGGATACACGATCAACAGCTCCGGCAAAGTCCTTGCGGTCTACAACGGCACTGGAGTCGAATTGAGCAGGAATTACCTTTTCGTATTCTGGGTATGTGCCTTCGATCAAACGGGAAATAATGTAGATGGATTCGAACATGAACACGATTTGTGTGCGGTTCCAAATGATTTTAATAATAGAAGGATTATCTGTTGGCAATAAACGAGATACTTCTGCCAAAGCCTTTGTTGGAATGATGACGCGCATAGGGGATGTAGCAGGTTCGTCGATGGTTACCTTTTTAACAGCCATGCGATGTGTATCGGTAGCAACCATAGTTACTTCTTTGTCGTTTGCATCTTTAATTTCTAACAAAGCACCGGCAAATACAGGGCGATCATCGTCGCTTGCAGCCGCATAGTTTGTAAGGTCGATGAGTTCTTTCATCGCTTGGCTATCAATATTGACATAGTCTTGGTCGTGAATTTGTTCAACCAAGGAGAAATCATCTGGATGTAAGGTTACTAAATTAAATTCAGAGGAACCAGATGTGATTTTTAGCGTATTGCCATCCTCTGGTTTGCTTAATTGAATCGTTTCGCCTGGTAATTTGCGGATTAATTCTTGGAAATAACGAGAAGCAACTACTAATGTACCTGGTTCTAGGATTTCTGCGTCGATTGTTAATTTGATGCCCAATTCAAAATCGTTGCCTTGTAGTTCCACTTGATTATTTTTTGTAGTTATATAAATGGAACCTGGTAGATTTGAACTTGTCTTATTTTGTGACACTTTTTGTAGAACGTTAATGGCTTTTTGGAGATTGGCCTTAGGAAATTTGATGTTCATAACGTAAATACTCTCCTTGTTTGTAATATTCGTTGTGCGATTTTCGTTGGTCCTCTATAGATAATCAACGATAGATCGGTTTTCTGATATGTTTTTGATTTGTTTGTTAGTTTAGTAGTATTTGTAGTAGGCGCTGTGAATGTGTGTACATGTGAAAGTTTTCTAGATTTCATGCGTTTCCACAGTTGTGGATAAGTATGTGTACACCTTGTTTTGAGTTATCCACATAGTCACAGAAAATATTGATTTCTACAATATCCACAGAGTTATATACAATATATCCACAGAGTTATCCACACCTATTTTAGTTGAGTGATGACAGTTTAGCTTTGATGTCTAGGATAATCTGTTTTGTTTCCGGATTCTTGTCGATTTCCTTGCTGATCTTATCGTAAGCATGCAAAATCGTTGTGTGATCTCTGGAAAAGGCTGCTGCGATTTGTGGGTAGCTTTCATTAATCACATCGCGGCACAAATACATGGCAATTTGCCGTGGAAATGCGAACTGGGCCTTCCGTTTTTTGCCTAACAAATCTTGTTTCTTAATGTTGAAATAGGTACTGATAAAGTCTTGAATGGACTCGATATCGATGAGGGTTACCCGTTCCGTCGTGATAATGTCGGATAATGTTTTCTTCGTGTATTCCAAATCGATGCTGCTCGTTCGTTGTTCTAGCGATGCGGTACCGATGAGTTTGTTGAAAGCACCTTGTAGTACGCGGATGTTTTCGTCGAATTGTAACGCCACATAGTTGATAGCATCGTTGTCGATAACGAGATTACGATTTTTGTTGTTTTCCTTTTCAACGAGGGCTTTCAAAATGGCAATGCGCGTTTCCAAATCTGGATTTTCCATGGTTGCCACATAACCAGCTTGGAATCTAGAACGCAAGCGCTCTTCGAACTGATCCATATCGTTTGGCATAGTATCGCTGGTGAGGACGATTTGCTTATTATTGTCTAATAATTCGTTGAAGGTGTTGAAAAACTCTGTTTTCGTGCCCTCTTTATTTTCCAAGAACTGAATATCGTCGATGAGCAATACGTCGATGTTGCGAAACGTATTGCGGAACAACTCGCCTTGCCGCTTGCGAATGGATTCGATGAACAAATTCATGAACTTTTCGCTCGTTGTGCACATCACCTTGAGATTAGGATATCTTTCAACGATGGCATTGCCGATGGCGTGCATCAAATGCGTTTTACCAAGGCCGGATGGGCCGTAGATAAAGAGCGGATTATAATCGCCACCAGGATGTTCCGACACATTTTGGGCTGCCCCAAAAGGAATGCGGTTTGCATTGCCTGTAATGTAATTATCAAATCGATAGCCACTGTTGAGCTGGGACGATGACAAATCGATAGGAATATCCGTAGACTGCAACGTCTGCGCCGTTTGTGGCTGCTCTACAGGAAACATCGGCTCATCTGGAATTAACTCGTGCACCTCTTGGCGCTTAATATACACAGGATCTGCGTACACCGGTGTGTAAAACTCCTCTTGATACGGAACCTCCTGCTTTGCAGGTTTTTTGGCTGTGGCAATGGTGCTTTCCGTGTCACTTACTGATGGATTTTCTGTTGTATTTGTAGTAGTGCTCTCTGCAGTATTCCCTGTGAAAGTATCTGCTAATTGCGGTGCTGCTGGGATATCTTCTTTTAGGGGAAATAAATCCAATAACACCATATTTAATTGTTTGCCCGTCACTTGCTGGATGGCATCTGTTAATAACTTACTTACCGTTTGCTGAGATTCGATGACACTTTTTATAAAACTCTGCATAACTCCAATGTGTATAGAATTATTATCTATACTCATCGGTATGAGAGAAGTACTCAAACTTGAATAAATCGCAGGCGGCAGTGTTTGTTTTGCTACTTGTAATATACGTTCCCATATATCATTAATATCAGCTGCTTGCATTTTGTTCCTCTTGTGTATAACTTTTACTAAAAATGTGCATAACTTTCGTTATTGTGTGCATAACTTATTCTAAAACTGTGGAAAAACCACAAATACATGTGAATAAGTTGTGTATAACTTGTGAATAAGAGAAAATAAAATTCCCTTTCAACCTTATAAATACTGAGTTTATACTATTCACAGGTCAAAAGAGAAAAAATGTGGATAACTTTTCTAGACTATCCGAAAAAAACTTATAAAAATATATAATTTTACCAATTTCAATTATGATTGTACCAAAAATGAGGAATATTGTCATTCAATCTGTGGATAACTTTTTTATAATTTCTTTACTCATCATAGCAGAGTTATTTTTGTAAAGGAATAGAGGGTACTCTCTCGCTCCACCGGCCGGGTCTGTCTCCGGCCTACGGCCTTCGCAGGGCCAAAGTCGCGAAAAAGTGACCACCAAACCTACTTTAATCTAAAACTAGCTAAAATAAACAAATTTCATATGGGTAGAAGGACACCGGCTGGGGTTGTCTCGGGCCTACGGCCTCAGCAGGGCCATAAGTAGGGTGTGAGGATAATATGTATATTCTAAAAATAGAACAGGCGTGTACTAATTTAAAATAGGTATGTGTATATGGTGTCTAAAAAAATAAAACAGGCGTGTAGTAATTCGAAATAGGTATGTATATGAGGGGTTTCAAAAAATAGAACAGGCCTGTTCTATTTCAAAAGAGGTGTATGTATGTTGCTCTAAAATAGTACCTCATGTCTCCCTCTCTAAGGGAAGGTGCGCGCAATCTGTTTAATAAAAAACAGGTGTTGATCTATAAGGATTAGTTAAAAAAGATATGGTGCTTAGGTAAGGTTTGAGTGGTGTAATTTGTTTGGCTAATTTATAGATATAGTTCAATGAGGGCTGTCTACTATTTTCGCAGCGACTTTGGCCCTGCGGAGGCCATAGGCCGGAGACAGACCCGGCCGGTGGAGCGAGAAAATAGTAGGCAGCCCTCATTACCTAAATGTAGTAATATTACTGGCAAACAAATTACACTTGTAGATTTTAATCTAAACACCATATCTTTTTTATATAAATATATATAGAAAACCCTGTTTTTTATTGACAGATTTGCGTTTTCCCTCTATAATTACCCTGTTATGGTATAAGTAAAACAAATATATAACGAGGAGGTGTTTTACTAATGAAACGTACATATCAACCAAATACTCTTTGGAGAAAACGTACCCATGGTTTCCGTGAACGCATGAAAACTATCGGTGGCCGTCTCGTATTAAAAAGAAGACGTGCTAAAGGCAGAAAACGCTTATCTGCATAATATAATGGCTCAGCAAGAGCTTTCAGAAAACTTGGCGCTCTTGCCAAGTTTTTCTATTCTATAGGACTCGGACGATACAATGGATTACCGCTTAGATAAAACGAGACGTATTATAAACAATAATGAATATCGCCTTGTGTATAAGCATGGTAAGTACGAGGTAGGACGCATGTGTGTGTTATATCGTATGCCTGTAGCGAAGCAAAAGACTCGCATCGGATTTGTAACGGGTAAAAAGGTGGGTTGTGCGGTTGAACGCAATCGAGCACGTCGCCTTATGAAAGAGGTGTATCGCCTCAATCAGCATCAAATTCGCGAAGGGTATCATATTGTTATCGTTGGACGTGGCCCTCTGAAGGACGCAACCTATGAACGAGCGGAAAAGGAAATACTGTACTTATTGCGTAAAAGCAAGCTCTTAGTATAATCCTATATAGGACCACAAGCATGGACAGCGCTATGCTTTGGTCCTATTCGCGTATTATGAGGTATATGGATTTGGTGGAACTGTCTTAGATACATACGCCAATCCAATCATGGTGAATTCTATGAAAGATACATGTATAACTTTATTAAATCTTATAAAACGAGGGGTTACCTTTGTTTTATGGCTCGTTATTCGCTTCTATCAGATTGCCATTTCCCCTCTCAAACCGGGATGTTGCCGATATTATCCCACTTGTTCCGCATATACTCTGCAGGCCATTGAAAAATATGGTCCTTTGAAAGGTAGCTGGCTTGGGCTAAAACGCATTTTGCGTTGTCATCCATTCCACAAGGGCGGGTATGATCCCGTTCCGTAGATTGGTTTTGGTGAAAGCTAACGCTAGTTAGGGCTTTCACAAGCAATAGTAAAATGGCGTTAGTGAAAACTTTCACAAATAATATTCGTCTAAGCGAGCACAGTTTTGGAAATACCTGAGCATCTGTATGGATGAAATTTAGACCATACCATAACGATATATGGATGCGCGAAGGAACCCAATTTAGACCTGCACTCGAAGGAGAAACAATGGAAATTTTTAACTATTTAGTTGAATTTATGCGCACACTTGTGACATATGCTTTCAACTTCACTGACATGGTCGGCTTCCCAAGCTATGGGGTGGCTATTATCATCATTACTGTCATTATTAAAGCGATTTTAGCGCCGTTGACAGTAAAACAAATTAAATCTATGAAAGCAATGCAAGAGTTACAACCTCGCATGAAAGAGCTTCAAGAAAAATACAAAAACGACCCTCAACGTTTACAAGCTGAGATGGGCGCTATGTACAAAGAAATGGGCGTAAACCCATTGGCTGGCTGCTTGCCTTTATTGGTGCAAATGCCGTTCTTGATCGCTATTTTCTACGCATTGCAAGGATATCCTTACAATCCTGAATTCGAACATTTCTTATGGCTTCCTAGCCTTGGCGAAGCAGATCCATACTACATTTTGCCAGTATTGAGTGCTTTGTCAACATGGCTTATGTCCCGACAAACTGGTATGGGTGCTAGTGGTGCCGCTGCACAACAACAAAAGATTATGCAAATCTTTATGCCATTGTTCATCGGTTACATTTCCTTGAACTTCCCATCTGGTCTTGTTATTTACTGGATTGTATCCAATGTGTTCCAATTGGTGCAACAACATTTTATTTACAAAGGCTTAGAAGCTAATAAATAGGAGGCACTATGGAATTTATCGATGTATCTGCTAAAACGATTGAAGATGCCATCGCTAAAGGGGTTGCAGAACTTTCTATAGATGGCCGTGAATTGGTAGAAACAAAGGTTATTGAACAACCTTCTAATGGTTTTTTAGGTATTGGCCGTAAACCAGCTGTAGTTCGCTTGTTCTATACAACGGTAGCAGCTACGGCTACGGAAGAAGAAAAAGAAGTCATCGCTGAGACTTCTGATGCTGTGTCGGATGCGCCTGTTGCGACTGATGAACGCGACGTGGCTGAATCTGTTGATGATTCTCCGGTATCTGTGAAAGCTAAACAAGAGCTTTCAAAAGAAACACAACAAATCATCGCTGAAAAAGGTAAGGAATTCCTTGAAAAAATGTTTGCTCAAATGGGCCT
>JAIITD010000250.1 GCA_022737715.1 Veillonella sp. | reverse complement strand
AAACAGCAGATTCAGGACTATGATGTTGACCTTAATGTCGATGACGTGGGTACTGTCCTCGACGTAGGGGATGGCATCGCCCATATTTATGGTCTTGAAAGAGCCATGGCCGGTGAATTGTTAGAATTACCACACGGCGTATATGGCCTGGTTTTGAACTTAGAATTAGACAATGTTGGTGCCGTACTACTTGGTGACGACTTCTTGATTAAAGAAGGCGATGAAGTACGCCGTACCGGCAAAATTATGGACGTACCAGTAGGGGATGCCCTTATTGGTCGTGTAGTTAATCCGTTGGGTCAACCTATCGATGGTAAGGGTGCTATTCAAGCGACAGAACGTCGTCCTGTAGAGCATCCAGCACCTGGTATTGCGGATCGTCAATCTGTAAACGAACCTTTGCAAACAGGCTTGAAAGCTATCGATGCGATGGTACCAATTGGCCGTGGCCAACGTGAGCTTATCATTGGTGACCGTGGTACAGGTAAAACAGCAATTGCTCTTGATACAATCATCAACCAAAAAGGTAAAGATGTTATCTGTATCTATGTAGCAATTGGTCAAAAAGAATCTACTGTAGCTCGTGTAGTACAAAAGTTAGAAGAAACTGGCGCATTGGATTATACAATCGTCGTTTCTGCTAGTGCTTCTACAGGGGCTCCATTACAATACATTGCTCCGTATGCAGGTGTTGCAATGGGCGAATATTTCATGTACAAAGGAAAACATGTACTCTGCGTATATGATGACTTAACAAAACAAGCGGCTGCATACCGCGCTATGTCTCTATTATTACGCCGTCCACCAGGGCGTGAAGCGTATCCAGGGGACGTATTCTACTTACACAGCCGCCTATTGGAACGTGCTGCGAAACTTTCACCAGAACTTGGTGGCGGTTCTATTACAGCATTGCCAATTATTGAAACGCAAGCAGGTGACGTATCAGCCTACATTCCTACAAACGTAATTTCCATTACTGATGGTCAAATTTTCTTGGGTACAGATATGTTCTACTC
>JAIITD010000058.1 GCA_022737715.1 Veillonella sp. | reverse complement strand
ATAGGCTCGAAATAGTAACGAACCGTATCTGCCCCAAATTCGTGGTTTAATTTAGCCCATTCTCCCCCTGAAAGCACGGTAAACCCAAGCGTATCGTTTCCAAGGCTTTCAGTAAACCAACGCACCTCATAATCAGGTTTAACAAAATCGTTGAAATATTTGATGGTCACATCCCGATCTTTCTCATCACCGTAAGGAATTTGCAGTTTTTTATCACCCTTTTTTAGCACAATATCATCACCATAAGGCTTGCCATTACTAACAGTTTGAATGTGAATGGGCTCATCCATCATATCATTGAAATAACGAACCACATCTTCGTCATCCTCGCGCCAATCAATCCAGATGATGGCTTCAGAATCAAATAAATCATCTAAATCCATATCATGACTAAAGAAATCTTTGACTAATTTATACATATCTTCCATAGTCTCTCTCCTACATATCACTTATATTTTTAGGGAGAATACAACACCAGTATCCCCACTTTAAAACAACTCTATAAGGTTTCGTATATCACATCTTGTTGAGCCGTAAAGTTTTCATCAAAAGGAGCCAAAACATATAGATGCCCTGCCGGGGATTCTCCCACATCATAGCCTAGTGCAAATGCATCGTAACAACCTGACTTATCTAGCATTATATCAGTTAAGGTTAGTACAATAGACTCCTCTTGCGGTACTTCCTGTTGTATGAGTTCCTGTGCTAGTTTATCTAATTTATCTAATTGAACATATAATTGCTCCCACATTGGTAGCGAAAGCACCTCAGCCTCAGTATAATTGGTACAACTAATATTAAGTTTTTGAAAGGCTTGTCCTTCATTCTCTAAGCGATTATTGACCAATCTGCGAGAAACAAAGTAAACGCCATACGGTTCTACTGCCCAACTTTCAACATTCCATACTGTCATTAATTCCTGTTTTCTCATTAGGGCGCTCCATTAGTTAATCATCCTGCAATATCCGCATCAGTAGGATTTCCATCCGCATCAATATGCGCTATGATACAGTGCCCCCAGAAGATATCATCATCGTCATAATATACCTCTATGGTGCCATCGTTACGAAACGCCAATTCGCCCATCCTGATACGCTTAGCAAATACATCTGATGTAATCGGATCTTGGTCATCATTGTCGAGCCAATCATTAGCGAGTTCTAACAAGGTCTCACTAATATAGGTACTAATTCGTTGTTCAAATGCTTTGAAATTATCGATTGTATTGAAAGCCGCCAATGCTACGGTACAGTTTTCATCAGAACCCTCATCTACATCAAGGGTGAATGCATAATCATCAATTCTCGCTGTGTAATATTGATACTCTCGATTTAATAGGAAATCGCCCCTGTCGGTATGAAGGTATTTAGGTGTTTTCAAATAAGCCGATAAGGCCTCTAGCTCACTATGTTTAGCATGCTCCTCTAACACCTCAAGCACATAATACCGATTATTCCAAGAAGGACGCATATATCCCAAGTCCTCTATAGGTTTTGCTTTCTTAACCAACAATTTGCAAACGCCATAGGGCTCAAAACTATACCCCCAACCATTGTCAAAGCCTTCAATAATCCACGTCAAAATGCCTTCGCTACGGTCAAGCACGCCAGTTCGAGCATCTAAGATAGCATCGGTAGACACCAATGGTCTATGGTACTTCTCTAAATAAGGACTAGCCCCATTTGCATCACTGCGCGGTAATGCATATATCTCAAATACTTCCGGCTCAAACTCTGCTTCATATTCTGGTAGACGTACAATACTCATATGACTCTCTCCTATTCATCACAAGCGTTCAGCTACATCGATTCTATGTAATAGCTCTTTAGCTAGTTCTTGGGCTGTTTTGAATTCCTCATTTGAAAGCACCATAAGTACAAAGCTATCGGTTCCAGTATCCATGCCTGCTAACGTATAGTTTTCCCACGTAGAATTAAGATCAGCACACCAGTCCATAATAACTTGATCTTCATCTAATGCTGCTGTATCAATAATTAGACCTTCACTAGTATCTAAAGACTTGTTACGTATTAACTTCTGTACATGATAAATAAAATCCTCTAGTTCACATTTACAACTTAACTCTACGGCATACCCTTTAGAAACCAGTTTCTCATAGAGGTTCCACCAGCTATCTTCTAAGTCTTCCATGGAGCGCAACTTTACCTTGGTCATAAACGATTTAGCTTGTTTTACATCGCCTAGTAATAGCGTTGCCAACTCTATAAATGTCGGTTTCATCTGCTCCATGTCTAGCTTTGCCACTTCTACACACAAGCTACGGTCTGGCAAACGACGTTTCTTCACAAACGCCCGCATCACCCGTACCGCATCAGGATAACTTACATCTGCCATACGATAGGTTTTATTATCGATATCTAAGAATATATCTACTGCATCCTGTGTTTTACCTACACGTGCTTTCATGGCTGTACATCCATCGATGGCATGAGGTGGGTATAATTCAACATACATGAAATATCCATCATGCATAGCCTTTAATGTATTATCGATACCTACTATATTAAAACCGTTACGATTATAATCAGGGCTCTTCAAACGCCATTCTTCGTAGTTATCGAAAAGTTTTTCTTGGATCCAATTGTAAAAACTCATATAGACTCTCCACTATGTACACTGATTTTAATAAGCACATCATTTGTGTTCATTATATCATTACTTTAATAAAATTAGTTATGTCTCCTACTACAAAGCAAACTTTCAATCATAACTAATACCAAATTCTCCTGCTCGATTTTAAACCCATCCTCAGTAATCTGTTTATTAAAATAATCAACGGATACATCATGATCTAGAAATTTATTGATACTGAGGTATTGTTCGATTTCATCAAGTATAAAAGCACTTTGTTTTAAATCCATATCACTAAAACCATTAGCATAATGAATACTTTTCATCATCCGCTTGAGCTTTGTATTGGGATAAGCATCTTTAAGCATATCTCTTAATTGGACAATAAGATTACTAAGGGTAAAGCTATCTAAATCATCAGGGTCCATGCAATCAATAATTCCTTCATTATGTAAATGTTCAATTAGTTTGAGTAAACACTGTTTTAAGTCAGTTATAGGGTTTTCATTCATCAACATCACCTCCGATATAATAATTTATATACTATCAATATATTCCTAACTCTAGTATTACAGAGAAAATCTGAATAGAAAAATAGGCATAAGACTAAACAGCCTTATGCCTATTTATTACGCACTGGTGCGCCTAGAGGGAATCGAACCCCCAACCTACAGTTTAGGAAACTGGCGCTCTGTCCGGTTGAGCTATAGACGCATGTACACTTTATTATATCGTTTTTAAATCTATCTATGCAAGAACTATGCTATAATACAGCTGTTGATAGTATTAGAGAGTTCTTATAAAAAAGAGGTATATGCAATGAAACTATGTAAACGATCAATTATTACCAGTTCACTATTAGCTATATTGGCTATATCATCTGCGTATGGTGCTACACCTGTACAACCAACTAAAAGTACAGATGCTGCAGTGGTTGATATGGATTATTCCAATATTCCAGAGCTAAAAAAATCTATCGAAAGCGCAACACCTGCCATGGTGCAATCTACGCTTGATGCTTCTAAGGGAAAACCGACTAAAGATAAGCCCATCTATTCAACGGTGACTATGTCTGGTAACCGTGTTGTATCCGTAAAGACTTACAAAACTAAAGAAGAACAAGAAAAGGCCATGTTAAAGGAGCGTGAGCGGTTAGACAAGGTCACTGCGGAACGTCGCGCTAAACGGAAAAACGAAACTCGCACAGATATGCTAAAGGGGTTAACGCCCATACCGTTCTATCCACCTGTTAGTGAAACACGCGAATTACAAAGCGAAATGTTCTCTCGACCATTTGGCAGACAACTCGATTTGCGTTTGGTAGAGGCCTATACACAAGATTATGATAAGGCTAAACCTGGCGATATTTATGTCTATGCAGATTATGTGGACTACACATCTAAGCAGCTATTAGGTGAAAAAAATGGTACCACTGCTATTTCGGCTATGATTCTACGTGTAATCATGAGAAAAGACGAAAACAAAGCTTTCAGCATCGATGTAAATGCGTACTTCATAAATCCAACAACACATACCATTTCCATAAGTCGGTCCGAAGATGTAAAGGGTATCGATATCAAGAAAGAGGAAAGAGCTGAAGCTGTATTTAAACTACCATCCCACCAATTACAAGCTGGTGATCCACAGTATGAAATTGCTAAGCTTATGTATCAGGACCTAACAAATAAAAAATTTGATTAACAATATTTAATACACTTCTCACGACAAATGCCGTATCACATTTCACTTAAGAAATATGATACGGCATTTCTAGTTAAATTATATCTCTATCGACTCATTTTAATTGGTCCCGCATTATGCAAAACATTTTCTTTTACTTCATTTACAGGATCTATTGTAGTAAACAGTTCAGGTTTCCAATCTACAGGTGTTAACGTATCGTTAAAGGTATCAACGATTTTTCCGTTAAACATATTATTAACTGTAGTAAGTTGTTTTCCTCCAAATACTTTCACAAAGGATGTATAGTCTTTACCTGCTATGTCCGCCACATTGTTTTCAGCATAGATTTGGGAGTTTTTCCCAACACCTAGTGCGTAAGCATAAGCATATTCACCATTTGTAGTATCTGACGCAAAGTAATTATTATACACATGAACCTGGCCAAATCGTACTCTTGGTAAGCGTTGTACTACATTATGGAAATAATTATGATGCAAAGTTACATGTAGTTTTCCTTCATCTGATATTTTTGAATCACTACTACCAATCAACATGGTTTTATTATGGTTTTCAAACGTAGAATAAGAAATCGTTATATAGTCAGCTTCATTGGTAATATCAACCAATCCATCTCTATGCTCATATTTACGACCAAAGTATTTTTCTACTGTTTCAGGGCCATCTTGGAAGGAAGAATGATCAATCCAAATATGCGTACCACCTTTTATGGAAATACTGTCATACTGAGAATTCCAATTGCCCTCTGGTCCATCATTAGGATCCCAAGAAGGGAAATAGTCATAAGGAGATTCAAACTGTATATTTCGTATGATTACATTATCCGAATCAAGAACCAAATTTACACCCTTTAATTTCGCATTGTCCATGCCAATGATGCTTGTATTAGACGGTACATGAACAGTAATAGACTTACTTTGATTCTTTTGTGATGCCTTACGCTTTGCTTCTTGCTCATCTTTTAAACTCTTAGGCGCTGTGCTTTGCGGCTTATGAGTTTCTAAATATTGTTGAAAGTCATAGCCATCGACCATGTAGTCTTTCATAGTCAATGGTTTACCATTATCATCGGTATCAAAATCTATGGTTCCATAGACTAGTACAATCTTAGGTGTAGTGTTTTTTCTATTCTTAAGAGCTGATACAAATTCTTTTTTATTTGTTACTTTAAACACATTCTGCGCTGTAGCATTAGCACCACCAGTAGTCCCATTGCCTACAGAAGCAAATCCGTCCTGTTTTGGTAATGCTTCACGCATAAAGGTAGGGCTCTCAGCCGAGCCACGAAACGAGGTCATCATTACACCAATTAATGCAATAAATAATCCAAGGGTTATCATTATCTTTTTCATAGTTCTACTTCCTTAATTTATCACGTTATAGTATATTATAGTGTTATCACTCAACAACTATAGCTATAATAAATACCCCCTTCATAACCAATATATAGTTATGAAGGGGTATCATTTTAATTACGCTGGGCGGCTCCAGTCGACTTGTACATCGATGGCTTCCCACATGCGTGTAAGAGCTAATTTAAAGTTATCCAAAGATTCTAATGGTTTTACATTCAATCGTTCATACGTATCAAGACCTGTAGCATGCTCGATAGCATGGTCTTCATTTAAGTATGCACGTACCTTGTCGATCCATTCTTGTTCAGGTAGATCCACCGTTACGGTTTTTGTATCTGTATCGTAAGATAAAACCCCGTTGCTGTTTACGCCATAATGAATGGCCACACGAAATATACTCATATTTATACCTCTCTTGCAGATAGTTTCTTGCGTATACACATTTCTATACATATACATTGTATCATGAATGTTTCTATTCTTGAAAGAATTTTATTCCTCATTATCCAAATCCATTTCGGCCTTTAATTCCGACCGTTTTCGCCGTTCTCCACCATCGCCGTGAGCACGACGCCAAAGGGCGCCACTCATGATGGCCCCTTCTCCAAATTTAGAGGCCAACGAATCTAGTACGGTTGAAAGCTTCTCATCTTTCTCGCCCGTTTCTATGGAGAATAAATCGTCCTGTACAATGCCTTCTGTTGAAAGTCCACTGACAGTCACACCCAAAAGCCGAATTGGTTTGTGCGGCATATCAAGAATGGATGTATCGAATTGAGGTAACGGAGCTGCGCCCATCATCTCTCGGTCATCCGCAAGCTGCCTATCACTAGCATTATCTATAATAGTGCTATCTGTAGTACTCTTAGCATTACAACGATTCGATGGTCTACTATTAGACCTTTCACGCATCAGCTTATTCCATAACAACACAGATGTGTCATAAATAACACGTTCTTGGTCCGTAGCAGAATCTAGTCGTTTTTGGCGGGATACGGTTTTAAAATCATTGTACCGCACCTTAATGGATACGGTATGTCCCATCAAGCCATATTTGCGCAATCGTTTCGCTACGCGATTAGCAAAATAGTGGAGTTCTAAGTCGATAACAGCCGGGTCCTCGACATCGCTTTCATAAGTTTCCTCATTACCGACAGATTGGATTTGACGCTCCGGTTCTACAGGCCGTTCGTCGATGCCTCGTGCCAGTTCCCAAATACGGCGTGCCTGGTTACCCACATAGGGCACTAGTGTTTTCTCATCTGGCAAAGCTTGCACATCCTTAATCAAGGCAAATCCACCGTCCTTAAGGCGACGTTCTGTACTAGGGCCTACGCCCCATATGCGTTTAATGGGCAAATTAGCGAGGCTTTCACATTCCTTACCGTAAGGAATAACCACGAGTCCGTCAGGCTTATCCAAGTCAGAAGCCAGTTTAGCAAGAAATTTATTCGGCGCTAGGCCAGCCGAAATGATGAGCCCTGTTTCCTCAAACACGCGGTCCTTAATGGCACGGCCTAAGGCCTTGGGTCCCGTAAATTTATGGGTGATTCCCGTAACATCCAAGAATGCCTCATCCAAAGACAAGGGCTCGATGATGGGCGTAAATTCCTCCATCACCTTGTGGATGACGTGAGAAATCTCCTTGTAGCGAGCCATATTGGGATACACGTAGATACCGTGCGGACAAAGCTTTTTGGCCCGTGAAATAGGCATAGCCGAATGAACGCCAAACTTTCTGGCTTCATAAGATGCAGTGGCCACAACGCCACGCGAAGAAAGACCACCCACGATAACGGGGTGGCCTTTGTATTCAGGATGATCCAGTTGTTCTACGGATGCAAAGAAGGCATCCATATCAACATGCATAATCCAGCGTCTCATAACTACGCGTCTTTTTCGTGTTCATCAAGACGGCAGTATTTGATTTGTGCACAAATACATTCGTCTTTTGTTTTGTACAATTGTGGAATGATTTCCAAAATGTCACCAAATGTCTCTTCATTGATGGAATAACGAGTCCAAAGGCCATTACGTTGAGAATTTACAACGCCAGCATCAATTAAGATTTTCATATGGTAGCTTAATGTGGATTGAGACAAATTAAAGCTTGCCAAAATATCTGCTGCACACAACTCATTACAGGACAACATATCTATAATATGTAATCTTGTTTCATCACTGAGCGCTTTAAAAATCGTTGCTAAACGTTCATAAGAAACTTCAACCATAAGAAAACTCCTCAATATACATCAAAAATTATCAATCTACTTTTATACTATTATATACTATTTTTATAACTAAATCTATTTTTTTCTTTTTATTCTCATTAAAATATTTTAATCGACTAATTAAAATCCTTTATGAGGCGAAAAAAACACATAAAAGCGGAGACCCCATATTGAGAATCTCCGCTTATTATTTATGTGGATATGTTACCAGTCATACAGATTACCATCTGTTACATGCTAATCGGCAATTAGAGCATTTTATACACTAATAACAATTAGAACATATTATACACTAATGATAACTAGAATATATTATACACTAATATCAATTAGAATACGTTAACAAGGTCGATGGTTTGGTTACGATTAGGACCAACAGATACAATACCCAAAGGCACGCCTGTTACCTCTGCAATACGTTCTACGTATTTGCGAGCATTTTCAGGCAATTCGTCATAAGAACGGATGCCGGAAATATCTGTTTCCCAACCTGGCAATGTTTCGTATACAGGTTCGCATGCTTCAAGGTCTTTCAAGCTAGCAGGGAAACCTTCAACGTTTTTGCCGTTCAATTTGTAACCTACACAGATTTTCAATTCTTTGAAAGAATCAAGAATATCCAAACGTGTAATAGCTAAATAATCAAGGCTGCTAAGGCCTGCTGCGTATTTTACAACCATAAGGTCTAACCAACCAGTACGGCGAGGACGACCTGTTACAGTACCAAATTCATGACCAAGAGTACGAAGTTCTTCACCAATTTCATTAAGTTGTTCTGTAGGGAATGGGCCTGCACCAACACGTGTAGCGTAAGCTTTCACAACGCCGAAAATATTTTTCAAATAGTTAGGGCCTACACCAGCGCCTGTGGAAGCACCACCAGCGATTGGATGGGAAGATGTTACGAATGGGTATGTACCATGATCAAGATCAAGCATAGTTGCTTGCGCACCTTCGAACAAGACCTTTTTGTCCTCTTTAATAGCTTTCAACACAGCATTATTTGTGTCGGTTACGTAAGGTTTCAAAGCCTCTGCATATTTGATGTAATCCGCTAAAATTTCATCGTAATTAACAGGTTCAGCATCGTAAACCTTTGTAAGCATTTTATTTTTAAACTCAACATTGTACGCCAATTTTTGTTTGAAAGTTTCCATGTCGTACAAATCGCAAATGCGGATGCCGACACGATTTACCTTATCAGCGTAGCAAGGACCGATACCGTTTTTAGTAGTACCGATTTTAGCATCACCTTTGGATGCTTCTTCGGCCATATCAAGCGCAATATGGTAAGGCATGATGACATGAGCACGGTCAGAAATGTGAAGGGATTTTGCGGATTTACCTTGTTTTTCAAGACCTTCGATTTCTTGTAACAATACTTTAGGGTCGATTACAACACCAGTACCAACAATATTTTGTTTATCATCGTACAAAATACCACTTGGCAATAAACGAAGTGCAAATGCTTTGTCATCTACTACAACAGTGTGACCCGCATTATTACCGCCTTGGCTGCGCACTACAACGTCTGCACGTTCTGCAATCCAGTCAACGATTTTACCTTTACCCTCGTCACCCCATTGAGTGCCGATAACCATACTTGTTGCCATATC
>JAIITD010000249.1 GCA_022737715.1 Veillonella sp. | reverse complement strand
CATAGCTCCAAGAATAGCAGCAATATCAAAGCCCCCTACATGGGCTACAATTTTACGAACTCGGTCGGCTTCACTGTTAGAAACGATACGAGCCTTATGTTTATCTAGTACAGCACGGACAAAATCTATTTTTCGTTTCATCAAATCTGGTTTGTCAGGCCAAGAACCAGGTCCTACTGTTTCAGTTGGATCTGCACCAGTTAATGCAGATAACACACAAGCAGAGGTTGTCGTATTCCCGAGCCCCATTTCACCAAAGGAAAATAGATTTATCCCTTTTTCGACATAATATTCAACTCGTTCATATCCTGCTTGAAAGGCACGGTTAAACTCAGCCTCAGTCATAGCAGGATGGTTCAAAATATTCTTTGTCCCCTTCGCTACTTTACGATCCACACCAATGCCGTCATATGAGGCAATGCCTACATCTACAACCTCATAGGGAATGTTATTAAAGTTACAAAACTGTGTTGCCGATGAACGACCTAAGAGCATATTACGGGATTGTTTCTGCGTCACCTCGTAGTTATACCCTACATAACCTTCCATATTACAGCCATTGTCAGCAGAAAATATGATATGCTGTGGTCGGATTTCACCATTGATCTCGCCCCAAGCCGTACAAATCTTGCGGAAATATTTTTCCCACAAGCCAAGGCCATCAGGGATAAGACATTTCGATTGAAGAAATCTATTTAATTGTTCCTCGATTGGTAATACTGACTTATCTTTCATTCTAATCTCTAGTCCACAACTAATGTGCCAACTAACCTTCTATTAATTCGATATTATTCTATATAAAAGTATAACACAAAACTCATATCTAGTAATGTGAGGTTTATTAGCTTTCACTATAGAAATAAATTTATTGCCAAAAAGGTTATCCCCTCTGATATCTCCCCATTCATACAGAAAAAAATATGTCAAACCTATTGATGTTTAATAAAATAAAGGCTTTTTCTTGAGAAATATACAAAAATAGCTATTAGTTGATTTGATACACAATCAACTAATAGCTATTTTT
>JAIITD010000248.1 GCA_022737715.1 Veillonella sp. | reverse complement strand
AAAGGAGATAATCGAAATGGCTTTTAAAGTATTACAAGTGGATCACATCGGTATTGGTGTTAATGATTTAGCAGCAACTAAAGAATTTTACAAAAATGCTTTGGGAATTCAACATCTTCCTGAAGATGAAGTAGTAGAAGAACAAAAAGTAAAAGTATCCTTCTTCCCATGCGGCGATGCTGAATTAGAATTCTTGGAAACTACTACTCCAGACGGCCCTATCGGTAAATTCATCGAAAAAAATGGCGGTCGTGATGGTATCCAACACGTTGCTTTGCGTGTAGATAATATTGAAAATGCTATTGCTGATCTTATGGCGAAAGGTATTCGTATGATTGACGAAAAACCTCGTTATGGTGCTGGCGGTTCCTCTATTGCATTCGTTCATCCTAAAGCTACAGGTGGCGTATTACTTGAACTTTGCCAACGAATGAAATAAAATATTATTGTAACAAGTTTTTATGGAGGTGCTGACATGCAAACAGTGCAAGAAAAAATTGAGTTGTTGCACGAAAAACTAGCGAAAGTTAAAGCTGGTGGCGGTGAAAAACGCGTTGAGAAACAACATTCTCAAGGTAAAATGACTGCTCGTGAACGTTTGGCTAAATTATTCGATGACAACTCTTTTGTTGAACTTGATCAATTCGTTAAACATCGTTGTGTTAACTTCGGTCAAGACAAAAAAGAATTACCAGGCGAAGGTGTAGTAACTGGTTATGGTACTATCGATGGTCGTTTGGTATATGCATTCGCACAAGACTTCACTGTAGAAGGTGGTTCTCTTGGTGAAATGCATGCTGCTAAAATCGTTAAAGTACAACGTTTAGCAATGAAAATGGGTGCTCCTATCGTTGGTATCAATGATTCCGGCGGGGCTCGTATTCAAGAAGCTGTAGATGCTCTTGCTGGTTACGGTAAAATTTTCTTCGAAAATACAAATGCATCTGGCGTTATTCCACAAATTTCCGTAATCATGGGACCATGTGCAGGTGGTGCTGTATATTCTCCAGCATTGACTGACTTCAT
>JAIITD010000247.1 GCA_022737715.1 Veillonella sp. | reverse complement strand
GTAAAGAATGGAATATTCATAATACACCTCTTTAATTCATATCATAATAATAGGTTATGAACTAAGTATATCATATATCGAAAATTTTACAAGTAAAACAATACGAATTTTATGAGTTTATCTATGCAGAATCCGCAAGCTCCATAAACATGTTAATTTCCATCGATCTACAGGAGCCTATACAGTTCTAAGAGAGCTCTACACCATAATAGAAATCAACACATATAAAAAGGTGACCTTCCTAAGGAAGATCACCTTTAAAGTGATTCAGTTATAGCTATACGTAGTTAATGTATTAGCGCTTAACCAAAACGTAAGTTACTTGGATAGGACCATGAGCACCATCTACAGTAACCAACTCAATATCAGCTGTACGGGATGGACCAGAAATCAAGCAGATATTTGTAGGGAATTTGGATGGATCGTTATGATAACGTTCAGACAAATGTTCCATTGTTTGAGTCATACGTGGATTGATTGTATCAGTGTACAATACAGCAATATGTGTTGTAGGCAACAAGCTGATAGCACGGCCAGATTCTTCACCAGATGCTTGTACTACAGTAGCTGTTTCAGCAATACCGCAGTATGGGAATGTAATACCGATATCTGCATTGGCAGTGTTGGAGATACATTCTTCACGGCCTTTAGCTGGATCCCATTGGAAGTATGTACGAGTGCCGCCATTATTAGCTGCATCTTGTTCGAATAATTCTTTTAATTTATATTCGTCTACTTCAGAAGTGCTTGGGAATACAATCTTACCATTGCCCCAGTCTTCGATAGCTGCCAAAATTGTTTCACCTAATTTATCAGGTGTAGTTTCAACGAATTTTGTACCAACACGTTGACATTGTTCCTTAAACATTGTCAAAATTTGATCTTGATTCAAATCTTTGAACATAGTTTCTTGAGGACCATGGCTGTAATCAAAATCCTCTACATAGGCAGGGCACATTTCTTGATCACGGTCTAATGCACGAGATAAACGTGCAATAAATTGTTTACGTTTAGCTTCATCCATTATTTTTTCTCCTT
>JAIITD010000057.1 GCA_022737715.1 Veillonella sp. | reverse complement strand
ACCTTTACCGTCTTAACCTCTGTTGCCTCTCCTTTAGCCGCCTCGATAGCAGCGCCTAATTCCGTTTGTTTCATCCTATACCTCACATAACACGGACTTTCACCAATGGTGAAAGCCCTATAACACTAGATTGTTTCGTCAGCTGCATTCAAGAATGCTACATAACAACGTTTTGCCTCGTAAATATCGGCCTTAGATGTTACCTCCCATGGTGCATGCATGCTGAGAACTGCAACACCGCAGTCGATTACATTCATACCATATAGTGCCATGATGTACGCAATGGTACCACCACCGCCAAGGTCAACCTTGCCAAGTTCAGCCGTTTGGTATGTTACATTATTGGATTCCATCACACGGCGGATAAAGCCCATGTATTCTGCATTGGCATCATTGGAGCCGGATTTTCCACGAGAACCAGTAAATTTGTTAAATACAACGCCCATACCAAGATAGGATGCATTTTTCTTTTCAAACGCAGATGCATATAATGGATCGTATCCAGCGCTAACATCAGAGGATAGCATACGAGAATTTTCCAATGTACGGCGCACATTTACTGAATTAGGTTTGCCCATCAATGTTAAGATTTCTGCTACCGCATTTTCAAAGAAACGAGATTGCATGCCTGTAGCACCAACGGAGCCAATTTCTTCTTTATCTACCAATAAACAGCAAGTCGTACGTTTTACCTTGTCCACTTCGAGCATAGCTACTAAGGATGTATAAGCGCATACGCGGTCATCTTGACCATAAGCCAAAACCATGGAACGATCAAAACCCATATCACGCGCTTTACCTGCTGGTACAATTTCAAGTTCAGCAGATAATAAATCACGTTCTACGAATCCGTACTCTTTTTCAAGAAGGGTATTAATAAATTTAGTAACCCCTTCTTTTTCTTCATCTTTTACAGGGCGGCTACCGATAAGAAGATCTAAGGCCTCACCTTCAATCACCTTGGCTGCGTTCTTTTGCATTTGTTCTTGCCCTAAATGAGGCAATAAATCGGTAATGCAGAATACAGGATCAGACTCTTTATCACCAATATTGATATCGATGCGCGTACCATCTGTTTTTACTACTACGCCATGAATAGCAAGAGGCATGGCCACCCAGTGGTATTTTTTTATACCACCATAGTAGTGTGTATCCCAAAATACTAAATTACTATCTTCATATTGTGGGTTTTGTTTTACGTCAATGCGTGGAGAATCGATATGAGCCCCAAGGATATTCATACCAAGGTCCAAATCATCGGTACCAATATTAAAGAGTGCAATTGATTTATCCATATGAGTATAGTAAATCTTATCGCCTGCTTTAATTGGCGTGTTTGATTTAATCAATTCTTTTAAATCAACATAGCCTGCTTCTTTTGCAGCTGCTACAGATTGAATAACACATTCTCGTTCAGTTTTTCCATTATCCAAAAATTGACGATACGAGTCACCTAATGACATTACGTCTTGTAATGTTTGTTCATCATAATTATGCCAAGCATATTTACGTTCCATAATCTCATTCCTTTCTATATAAGCATACAGCACAAAATATCGTGTGTTATGCTTTTGATTTTTCTAATAATTCTTTTTGGCGGCGCTCATAGTAGAGCCGCTCTTTCTCTCGGTTAATTTCCGATTTTTCTCTATATAATCTACCGATTTCGTCTGTACTATGACTGAGTACCTTTGTCACATAAAACTTGGTAACTCCTGACTTAATCGTATATTTTCCTACCTTTAATTGAATGGCAAATTCTCCATGTTTTGGACAAATGCCAATGGCTAAGTGCTTATCCCCTTGTATCCGTTCAGGACGTGTCGTTTCCAACCGGCTTTGGCAATAGGGACAAAAGGATAGTCGCACCCGTCTATCATAAACGATGCGTTTCTTTTCTTGAAAGTTATCGTACATAAAGAAGGTCAAACCCGGTGGATATAAAAATGGATTTGGCGCCTCTTTTCGTATGGAATCATAATGCAACAATGCTTTTGGCAAATCTAGCTTTTGGCAGATATGTGCCGTAAATATAGCATCATGAAGTGCATTATGAGCGGATAATTCTTCAGATGATATATGTAAATCCTCCATCGCATGAGCTACGGAATACTGTTGTGTCGTACCATATCGTTGATAGCTGTATATCATCTGTGCATCGGCCCAAGAATCATAGTCGATACTCTTTAATTTATGGAGCAATAAATTTTCTCTTAATATAAGAATATCGTCAGCGCCCCAAGACAGGAGCATATAATCCTTGCCACACCATTGTTGGAAATGACTGTAGGCCACCCTAAATGGGACACCGCGATTCAAATCTTGATTGGTTATCCCTGTAAGGGCCTTCACATGCTTATGCATATGTGGTAAATATTTAGGTTTTACATACATTGTGAACGAATCCACAATCTCTAAATTCTCATTGAGCTTAATAGCCCCGATTTGAATGATTTCACCGGTCAACGGCATACGCGCTCGCTTCATAAAGCTAATGTCGTTGCTATATGGTTGATTCCATTCTAAATCAAAAATAATATAATCCATAACTTACGATTCCTGCAGTAATGTTTCAGCTGCCTTAATCACTTGTTCTTCGGTAATAACAGAAATACCTTTGTACTTGCCTTCTTTGATGACCTGTTTCATACTTTTACCAATTTCATAATGGTCCATCGATTCAAGTACGATAGATTTTGCTTGATACGGACCATAGAAAAATGGATTTGACGGTCCATAAAGGGCTACGATAGGAACCCCCTGACTAATAGCCACATGCATAGGTCCAGAATCATTTGTAATGAGCAAGTCACACCATTTCATAGCCGCGGCTAAAGGGCCTAATTTGAAAGCACCTGTAGCCACGATTGGTGACGTTTTCATCTGTTCTACAACAGGTTTTACCATATCTAAATCCATAGGACCACCAAAGAATACCGTTTTATAACCTTTGTTACCAAAATAATCGGCTACATCAGCAAAGCGTTCTGCAGGCCATCGTTTTTCAGGCACGGCACTGCCGATATTAAAACCAATAATCTTATCACGAGGCATAACGCCTTGGCTTTCATAAAAACGGAATACCTCATCATTCCATTCCTTGCAGGTTTCGATATGTAATCCGTGATTGGCTACATCAGTGACGCCTAATTGTTCTAATACGTTTATATACATATCAGCGGCGTGACGTGTCTTGCGATCAAGACGGGTATACTTCGTCATAAATGGTCTAAATAAAAAATGGCTCATCCCCGTCGTCACCTTACCGTGAATTTTCCACGCTAAGTATGATGTACGTTCATTAGGATGCAAATTAATAACAATATCGGGTCTACCTTGGTCGTTAATGCGACGAGCGATTTCATTCAACCCTTTAATGCTATTATGACGTCCTTTTTTATCGACCGTAATCAAATCATCGATATAAGGATTATATTTCATCACATCTTGTAACTTTTCATCAATCACATAGGTGATATGACTATGAGGTGCTGCTTTACGCAACACCTCTAGAAATGGAGTCGTTAATACTACATCACCTAAATGCATGAGAAAGGTTACGACAATACGTTTATAATCAAGTTCCATCATAAATCCTTTCTCAACATTTCAGAATATACATCCCACACCGCATCTACTGGAATTTGAGCCATGCAATCTGGATCATCTACCAGTGGCTGTTCTGGAGTAGCCTTAGATGTAGGGGAAATAATAAGATGTACATGACTGCCCCCATACGGACCCGTTCTATGCGGCGATGTAGTGCCAAACAACGCAATTAATGGTTTCTTTAACGCATTGGCAATATGCAAAGGCCCTGTATCAGCACTGATAAATATGTGACAATGACGAATCAACTCAATCAATTCAGCCATGGTCGTTTGACCAACTAAATTAATGAGGTTATCGCTCTTTACATAGTTTTCTATAAATTGACCTTTTTCGGCATCATCAGGCGAACCTGCAATGACCACCTTTTTTCCACTTTCACAAAGGCGAATACACAATTCACCGAAGTTTAATAATGGCCACTCTTTAACAATCCATCGCGCACCAGGTACAACGACAACATAATCATCGGTTACACCTAGTTCGGATAGACGATTACGAATCGCCCCTTCTGCTTCATGGTCATGAGGCATGGGAAATTCCACTCCATCCACTTCACCACCAAGAGCACGTACAGTATCCAGATAGCGCTCGATAACGTGATCATATTTGTGAGCTCCTACGAGAGCTTTATTAACTAATTGACTGCCCTCGCGAAGTTCCCAATATCCGTATTTCTCAGGAGAACCCGATAAGAGGGATACAATGGCGCTTTTCGCAATACATTGTAAATCTAAGGTCATATCGAAATGACGACTATGTAGTTCTTTACGAAGATTCCATAAATAAGATGGCGACTTTAATTGTTTCTTGTCGATGATAATTACTTCATCCACCCAAGGGGTACCTGGCAAAAGACTTGCAAATTGTTCATGTATAGCCCAGGTAATTTTTGCATGCGGCAAATTTTGACGCAATGCATATAATGTTGGCAATGCGTGAATGACATCACCTAAGGAACTCATCTTTATGATGAGTATATTGGAATAGTCCTTCATAATAACCCCTCTATGAACGAAGAATACACATACATGTGATTCATCCCAAAATCAATGCTTTAAAATCTTTTTCATGAAATCTAATAGATTGGATTCTGTAAACAGATACCCTTTTACGCCTGCAGCCTCAGCAGCATCTACATCGCGTTGGCTATCACCGATGAGAAAGCTATGTTCTACATCTACATCAAAATCCTTGATAGCTTGCAAAATCATACCAGGCTTTGGTTTACGACAATTACAATCGACGGCATAGCGTTCTACAGTACCATCCTTGTGATGTGGGCAATAATAGAAATGCAAGATAGGGGCACCCGCTTTAAATAGTTCATTCCCCATATAATCATGTAGGATTTGTACATCGGTTTCCTTATAATAACCTCGTGCCACACCACTTTGGTTTGTTACGACTATAAGTTCATAACCAGAATCATGGGCTAATTTCAATGCTTCTTTTGCACCATCAACCCACTGTAGATCCGCTATCTTATAGAGATAGGAAACATCCTTGTTGATAACCCCATCTCTATCGAGGAATAACACCTTTCTCATACTACATCCTTTACAATTATCAAAGAATTGACATTGATCTGTCACAACAGATTAACGCAAATATCCTTCGTTATTATCTAATAATTCACAATATTCTTTTACGGCATCAGCTAATGGTGTAAAGCCTTTATCATAGCCAGCAGCCATCAATTTAGTTGTGTCTGCTTCAGTAAAACTTTGGTATTTACCAATCAACACTTCTGGGAACGGAATGTATTCAATGCGACCTTTACCATTATAGTCAATAACAGCTTGCATAAATTCATTGAAGCTATGTGCGTGACCTGTACCGCAGTTGAATGTACCAGAAATTTCAGGATGTTCCCAGAAATAGAAGTTTACATTTACCACGTCTTTGACATAGATGAAATCACGGGTTTGACCACCATTTTCATAGCCATCTGTGCCTTCAAACAAATTGATAACGCCTGTTTCTTGGTTCTTATAGAACATTTGGCGTACAAGAGATGCCATTTTATCCTTATGTGCTTCATTAGGACCAAATACATTGAAATAACGCAAACCTACCACTTGCGCTGTATATTCGCCTTCAAATTTACGTACATAGCGGTCAAATAATAGCTTAGAATATGCATACGGATTTAAAGCTTCTTCTGCTTCTGGCTTTTCAACAAAACCATTTGTACCATTGCCATACGTAGATGCAGAGGATGCATAGATAAATGGAATAGCACGATCTTGGCAATAGTGGAATAGATTTTTGGAACCTTCGTAGTTGTTCTTCATCATATATTTGCCATTATATTCCATCGTATCTGCACATGCACCTTCATGGAAAATGACTTCAATAGGACCTACATTGAATGTGCCGTCTGCAATGGCAGCATCAAAATCATCACAGTCAATGTAATCTAAATAATCTAAATTTTGGAGATTGCGAATTTTACGACCATCTGTTAAATCATCAACGATTAAAATATCATTGCGACCGCGTTCGTTTAAGGCTTTCACAATATTACTACCAATAAAACCGGCACCACCAGTTACAATAATCATAATTTCCCCTCCTTAGCCATCGTGGCTATTTTCTTTACGATATCCGATGTGGAGTATCCTTCTTTAAATGAAAGTACCTCTACTTCATCTACAGATTCTCTACCAACGATATCCTCTTTTTTATAATCGCCGCCCTTAACAAGAATATTAGGGCGTAAGTATGCTAATAATTCGGCAGGTGTATCCTCCTCAAAAAGGACAACACCATCTACACATTGTAAGGCGCTTAATAAGGCTGCTCTATCCTCTTCGGATACGATAGGTCTTGTTTCACCCTTTAAACGTCTAACAGATGCATCAGAGTTAAGTCCAATAATGAGGTGAGCCCCAAGTTGTGCCGCCTCTTGTAGATACGTAATGTGCCCTCGATGCAGAATATCAAAGCAACCATTTGTAAATACGACGGTTTCGTCCATGCTTTGCCATTTATCGATTAACGCCTTCATTTCTTCTTTCGTATATAATGGGCTAGATGTTGTCAATTGTCGTACAGAGCGCCATAACTCAATCAACTCTTGGCGATGGATTGGATATGTTCCCACCTTAGATACGACGATGCCAGCAGCGCCATTAGCGATATGTAGGGCTAAACGCATGGATAAACCACTGGCTAAGCATGAAATCATCATAGCTACGACCGTATCACCAGCGCCACTCACATCGAATACATCCTGTTGTGTTGCTGGATTATGCCAAGTTCTACCATCCTTAGCCACAACGGTAATGCCCTTAGCGGAACGAGTACCAATAATATATTTAATATTAACCTTATTAAGTACTTCCTTAGCCGCCTCGATAACAGATGTATCATCATTCGGAATCACACGACCTAAGGATTCACCCAATTCTTTTACATTCGGTGT
Source organism: Veillonella sp. (assembly GCA_022737715.1). GTDB lineage: Bacteria > Bacillota > Negativicutes > Veillonellales > Veillonellaceae > Veillonella. The sequence goes on along the minus strand of JAIITD010000057.1, from coordinate 2,609 downwards.
AATACATGTAGCACCATCATATTTGGACCAATCAGCACCCTTAGGATCTACGATGGTCTGTACTTGATACGTGTTCGCCAACTTGAATACATGTTGCAACAATGTCGGTGTGCATACGCCTTTTCCATAATCGGATATGACGATGCCTTGTAATCCACGTTGACAAAGCTCTTCTAGCCAACTGATTAATTGTTCTTCTTCAGCTGCTGTAATAGGTGTAATCGTTTCAAAGTCAAGGCGCATCATTTGTTGACGGTCACCTAAAATACGCATTTTAGTAATCGTAGACCGACTTTCATCATGGATGAGACCGGATGTATCAATATGATCAGCGGCCAATAAGTTATCGAGCACTCTACCATGGTCATCGACACCAGCTACGGCCCCTAAATAGACATGGCAATCGAGATTGGCTAAGTTAGACGCTACGTTACCTGCCCCGCCAAGTACTTCTTTCACAGAGGATACGCGATTGACCGGCACAGGAGCCTCTGGTGAAATACGACTCACATCGCCAAATACATAACGATCCACCATAACATCACCGATAACTGCAATGTTTAGGTTCGGTAATGAATTTGTCAAAAACTCATTCACTGTTTTTGTAATCATAGGTCCCCTTTCAAGAAATCTGTGATTTCTTCCCTATCTCGATTAATAATCTTCTTCAATAAGTTCGCAAATGATATGACCAGCTAAAATGTGCATTTCTTGAATACGCGCCGTAACAGTACTTGGAATAGCTAGTGTAAGATCGCATAATTCTGCCAATTTACCGCCACCTTCACCGGTGAAAGCAATCGTGTGCATACCTGTATTTCGTGCCATTTCCACGGCTTTCACAACATTTTTTGAATTCCCCGATGTAGAAATACCGATAAGTACATCCCCAGAACGGCCTAAGCCTTCAACTTGACGCGCAAACACTGCATCATAGTCATAATCATTGGCAACAGCTGTCAAAATAGATGTGTCTGTGGTAAGCGCAATGGATGCAAGAGAGCGGCGTTCTTTTTTAAAACGTCCAATAAGTTCAGCTGCAAGATGTTGAGAATCCGCAGCGGAACCACCATTACCACAGAATAATATTTTATTGCCACTATTCAAAGCTACAATACAGCGGTTAGCAATTTCTTGAATAACATCCATCTGATCCATTGTTTTACTAAACACATCAAGATGGTCTGTAAATCGATCCGCGATGATTGGATTTATATCTGTCATTATAAAATCTCCTTTAGTAGGCGATCCGCGTTTTTCCAAAATAGTTTTTCCGTTTGTTCTTCCGAAAGCCCGGCGCCTCTAAATGCATCATATAAGCGATGCATATCTGAAATATCCTGTATTTCCGTATTTGGCTTGATGCCATCAAAATCAGTGCCTAAGGCAATTACATCTTCGCCGCCTTTATTGATGATATACAATCCGTGCTTCACAATATCATCGATGCGACTGATAGGTGAAGTTCCTAAAAATGATTGAGCAAAGTTCAAGCCTATAACGCCACCCTTTTCACCAATTAGACGAATCAAGTGGTCCGGTAAATTACGACGATGGGAAGTCACTTCACGCGCATTAGAATGAGATGCAATAAAAGGCACATCAAGAATATCCCCTAGTTGTTCTGTTCCTCCATCATTAAGATGAGAACAATCGACAATCATACCTAATTCTTGCATCCGTTCCACAAATGCAACGCCTGTTTTAGTCAATTTCTTATTAGGATCTCCTGTATTAGGTTCCCCTAATTCGTTAGGATAATTCCAAGTCAATGTAATAAGTCGAACACCATCGGCATAAGCCTTATCTAACTTACCGAGGTCACCACCTAGGACACCGCCTTCTTCAATGGATAATAAGGCAGCCACTTTATGGTTTTCATAACATGCTGCAATATCATCATAAGAGCGCACATGACTAATATAATCGCTATATTTCTCTATCTGACTATTAAACAATTGACGCATAGATTCATATCTACCATACGAATCATCTTGTTCCTCTAAGTCTACAAATAATGCAAAATCCTGTAGTCGACTATAACCTTTTATGAGACGTTCTATATCAATTTTCCAATGATTAGAAAACAAATCACCATCATGAGGGTGATCGATTAATTGCATTATCGTATCACAATGTAAATCAATCATATATTCACGCTATTTCTTTGCTTTTTTAGCATCTAATTTTTTTAATGCTTTAAGTTCAGCCATAAAGCTATCAATATTATCAAACTTACGATATACAGAAGCAAAACGTACATATGCAACTTGGTCGATATCTTTTAGTTGTTGTAATACAAGTTCACCAATACGATCTGTAGAAATCTCTTGATTTACTTCATTGCGAATGTCGCGCTCTACATTATTGACTACTTCTTCCATAACGGACATAGGAACTGTTCGTTTGTCACAAGAACGTAACAAGCCATTTAACAATTTACCACGGTCAAATAATTCACGGCGACCATTCTTCTTTGCTACCATGAGTGGTACTTCTTCGATGATTTCATAAGTAGTAAAGCGGCGTCCACAATTAATACACTCCCGACGACGACGGATACTATTTCCTTCATCTGTCGTTCTTGAGTCTGTTACCTTCGTGTCTGT
>JAIITD010000056.1 GCA_022737715.1 Veillonella sp. | reverse complement strand
TGATCTTTAATTTGAGCACCAAAGCTAATATGATCACGGAATGTAGAGCAAAGTAATGTTAGCCAATCAATATCAGATTGGTTTAAGCTATCTGGAGCTAAACCAACCTCTTTCAAATGAGGCAAGCAAAGGCGGAATAACTCTTCATCGCTCAAATTTTTCATGTAATGGAAATTGATGTGGTTTAATTTATCAATATCAAATACAGCTGGGTTCTTAGCAACGCGATCCATGGAGAAGGCTTGAATCAATTCATCTTGTGTAAAGAATTCTTCTTCACCTTCTGGAGCCCAACCAAGAAGTGCCAAGAAGTTTACTAATGCTTCTGGCAAGTAGCCCAATTGTTTATATTGGTCAACAGATGTGGCACCATGACGTTTGGACATCTTCTTATAATCTTTGCCAAGAATCAAGGAGATATGACCAAATGTAGGAATTTCCCAACCAAGTGCTTCGTAGATAGCCATTTGACGAGGTGTGTTGGATAGATGTTCTTCTGCACGGATAACATGAGTGATTTTCATCATGTGGTCATCCATTACAACGGCGAAGTTGTATACAGGGATGCCATCGGATTTCACGATTACAAAGTCACCTACACCATTGGACTCGAAAGATACATGACCACGAACCATATCATCAAATGCATAGGTTTTATTCAAAGGTACGCGAAGACGGATAGTTGGTTTTCTACCTTCTGCACGATATTTTTCTTTTTCTTCTTCTGTAAGATGGCAGCAATGACCATTATATTTAGGGGTTTCACCGCGTTCCATTTGCGCCTGACGTACTTCATCAAGTTCTTCAGCTGTACAGAAGCATTCATAAGCTTTATCTTCATCAAGTAAGCGTTGTGTTACTTCTTTGTATAAATCAAGACGTTCTGTTTGACGATAAGGGCCATTTTCACCACCTACGTCGATGCCTTCGTCCCAATTCATACCGAGCCATTGCAAAGATGCTTTAATATTTTCTTCACTTTCACGAGTAGAACGAGATAAATCTGTATCCTCAATACGAAGTACAAACGTACCTTTTTCCTTACGTGCTAATAGCCAGTTGAACAAAGCGGATCGAGCACCGCCAATATGAAATGGACCTGTTGGACTTGGCGCAAAACGTACCTTCATAATTAAACCTCTCCTTCATATACGGAAACTACTGCCTGTGCTGCAATGCCTTCACGGCGCCCAATAGCACCAAGCATTTCATTGGTAGTAGCCTTAATACTAATGCGATCTAATGGAATTTCTAAAACAGATTGTAAATTAGCCTTCATCGTATCGATGTGTGGCTTTAATTTTGGCGTTTCAGAAATAACCATAATATCTATATTATAGGCTTCTAAGCCTCTTTCTTTCAACAAGGAATTCACATGTTTTAATAAAATCATGCTAGAAATCCCTTTATATGCATCATCTTCTGGTGGAAAATAATAGCCGATATCCTTTAAACCTGCAGAACCAAGCAAGGCATCCATCAACGCATGAATCAACACATCTGCATCAGAATGACCATCGGGGCCAACAGGTGATTCTATATGAACGCCACCCAAGATACAAGGTCTTCCTTCCTTTAATTGATGAATATCATAGCCAAAACCTACGCGCATACGTTGCTCCTTGATTCCTAAATATCGTTTAGCCACCGCAATATCATTCGGTGTGGTAACCTTGATGTTCTCGTAATCGCCATCTAAAATATACACATCTTTGCCGATATACTCAACTAAGGATACATCATCCGTCCCTAAATAAGCATCACGCTTAGCCGTTTCTTGAGCCTCTTTGAATATATCTTTTTGAAAACCTTGTGGCGTTTGAATATTCATCAACTCATTGCGATTCAATGTTTCTAGGACCTGTCCATCAATATCAACACGCTTAATCGTATCTGTAGATGGTACGCCTATAGTCACAGCACCATGAGTTTCTGCCCCTTCAATGACACGTTCAAATAACTCTGGCTTTGCTAACGGTCTAGCTCCATCGTGAACGAGTACAATATCTATATCGTCGGCAACCGCTTGTAAACCTGCATACACAGAATCTTGACGCTCTTTGCCACCTGTAACAATTTTAATTGATTTTGAAAGCCCTAATGGCGCAATATGTTGCTCCATATAGGATGCTTCACCATCAGCAACAACGAGAATAACTTCACTAACCGCTTTCACTTGATTAATATGGCTCAATGTCCATTGAATAATCGATTTTTGACCGAGTTTAATGAAAATCTTATTCTCATCATGACCCATCCGGCGTCCCGCGCCAGCAGCTAATACAATACAGCTAACCTTACTCATGCTTACCTCCATCTACACGCGCAAAAATCATACGACCTGCACTTGTTTGTAAAATGGATGTAACCATAACTTCAACCTCTTGACCTACATATGGACGACCGTCTTCTACGACAATCATAGTCCCATCATCTAAGTAGGCAACACCTTGTTGAACCTCTTTACCTTCCTTCATCACTTGTACGCGAATCCATTCGCCAGCGATGAGGGCCGGTTTTAGTACATTGGCTAATTCGTTTAAATTTAAAACCTTAATACCTTGTACACGAGCTACCTTATTGAGGTTGAAATCATTTGTCATAAGCTTCCATTGTTTCTCTAAGGCTAATCGCATCAATTTAGAATCAACTTCGTGTAGATCATCATAGTCATCTTCTACGATTTCAATAGGTACCAGTTTTGCATCCTGCATTTCTTTCAAAATATCTAACCCACGACGACCACGATTACGTTTCATCGCATCTGCAGAGTCAGATATAATTTGTAACTCATTTAAAACGAATACAGGAACTACCAATGGGCCATCAATAAACCCAGTAGCGCACAGCTCCTTAATACGCCCATCAATAATAACAGAAGTATCTAATAACTTTGCAGTTGAATTAGAGTCACTGGACTTGTGAGATCCAAACATGTTGAAGCCTCTACTTTTTTTAGTCCCCGCCTCACTGCGTTTCCATTGCTTCAAATAGTTAAGATACATTTCAGGTCCCTTACGAGCCATCAAACGTACACCACTATAACCGAAAATAGCACTTAAAATGATTGAAATATAGGGGCCAATAATAGGAACCTGATTGAATGCTGCACCAATTAAATTAGCAATAATAAGACCAAATAATAAACCGATGGTGCCTGCAATCAATTCTTGGTTAGGAATATGTGTTAATACCCGTTCCAATCGTCTAGCAATGACTAAACCTTGTTTTAAAATAAAGGACGAAATAAAATAGCCTATTAAAATACCAATAATCGTACCAATCACAATAACTGAAATACGTGCCACAGTAAGCGACATATCTCCAAAGCTTGCAAATTGAGATACTAAATAAGGATCAATAATAGGGGCTAAATTGTCCATACCTACGTATGCTGCCGTACCGATAAGGATAGCAATCACATACCGTAAAATGCCATAAATCATGGCATCACCTCCTTCAAATACCATAGAGTTTATACTCTATGAATTAGCCTTCTATGAACTATAACATGTATTAAGAAAATGCGAGTTGCATCGCTTGTGCAATGGACGTAACACCGCGGATTTGAATGGACTTATCATCATGCTTAATTTGCTTATAATTTCCTTCTGGGATGATAAACTTTGTAAAGCCCAATTTCTTAGCTTCATTAATCCGTTGCTCTATGCGTGGAATACTACGAACATTACCAGTCAAGCCAACTTCACCGAGAATTACCATGTCATGAGGCACTACGCGATTCTTAAGGTTAGATACAATAGCAACGGCCATCGATAAATCACAAGCCGGTTCATTAACCTTTAACCCACCTATTACATTGACGTAGACATCCTTATTCCCCAGCGTAAAACCACAGCGTTTTTCCAATACTGCTAGTAGCACAATTAGACGATTCAAATCATAGCCAATAGCCGTACGTCTTGGCATTCCAAATGCTGTTGTAGCTACCAAACTTTGAACCTCTACCAGAATGGGACGAACCCCTTCTAGATAAATCATAACCGCACTACCACTTTCATCATCAGCTCGTTCAGCTAACAAGGACACCGACGGATTAGCAAGCTCTGCTAAACCATCTTCAATCATGGTAAAAATACCGGTTTCCGATGTAGATCCAAAACGATTTTTAATGGCTCGTAATATGCGGAACTGATAAGAGCGTTCCCCTTCAAAATAAAGTACTACATCCACCATATGTTCAAGCATACGAGGCCCTGCAATATTGCCTTCCTTTGTTACGTGCCCAATGATAATGGTGGGAATATTCTGCTCCTTACAAAACCGTAATAAACGAGATGTACACTCACGAACTTGACTAACACTACCAGGTGCTGCCTCGATATCTGCAGTAAACATTGTTTGTATAGAATCGATGACCAGTAAGGATGGTTTTTGATCTAATGCGACCTCAAGGATATGATCTAAATCTGTATCGGCTATAACATGTAACCGTTCACTATTAATATGTAATCGTTCAGCCCGCAATTTTAATTGCAATTGTGATTCTTCGCCAGATGCATATAAAACAGTACCAACTGTATCGGCCACCTTTTGAGACACTTGTAAAAGCAGTGTTGATTTACCAATACCAGGGTCGCCACCTAATAACATTAGCGCACCTGGAACAATACCGCCTCCAAGCACTCTATCTATTTCCTTATAGGTCGTAGGAATTCTAGATACTGCTGACATTTCAATATCTGGCAATGCCACGGGTTTAGTCGTATTGGTGCCCACACCACGTACAGACGGTGTACGACTATGTTTAGTATCCTTTACCACTTCTTCAACCAGTGTATTCCATTCACCGCATTGAGGGCATTTTCCCATCCACTTGGCAGATTCAGCACCACAATTATTACAAAAGAAAACGGTTTTTACCTTTGCCATACAACCCCCGTGAAAAGTAAAAGGTCATGAATGATAATTCACTCATGACCTTTTGTGCATAATTAATACTACGGTCAACTATTATCACTAATAGTATACCATTTTGACATTAAATTTTACATAAAAGACTGTATGAGAACAATATCTATTCCCAATTAATTAGAAGCTTTTACAATAATGTGTTCATCTTCTACATCGGCCTTGATGGTAGCACCTTCAGGAGCATTACCTTGTAAAATAAGATCCGAAATAGGATCTTCAATCAACCGTTGAATAGCTCGTTTCAATGGACGTGCGCCCATTGAGAAATCAGATCCTTCTTTCACAAGCATATCCATAGCTGCTGGGGAAATTTCCAGAGATAGTCCCATATCACCAAGACGTTTTACTACAGTATCCATTAAAATTGTAACAATTTGTTTTAAATCATTTGACGTTAAAGCATGGAATACAATCATTTCATCGATACGATTCAAAAATTCAGGGCGGAAATGACGTTTTACCGCATCCATAACAGATTTTTTAGCTTCCTTAAAGTTGACCTCATTAGAAGCATCAGATGCACTATCGGACTTCTTAGCAGCTAAGAATCCAAGTTCAGGAGAACTCTTACGAAGTGCATTTGCACCCAAATTACTTGTCATGATAATAACAGTATTCCTAAAATCAACAGTGCGACCTTGGCTATCTGTCAATCGACCATCATCAAGAACTTGCAATAAGATATTAAAGAAATCTGCATGGGCCTTTTCTACTTCGTCAAGAAGAATCACACTATATGGTTTACGGCGTACCGCATCTGTTAATTGACCTCCTTCTTCATAGCCTACATAACCTGGAGGGGCACCAACTAAACGAGATACGGTATGTTTTTCCATATATTCGGACATATCTAGACGAATCATCGCCGTCTCATCGCCAAACAAGGCAACAGCTAAGGCACGAGCCAATTCGGTCTTACCAACACCTGTAGGACCTAGGAATAGGAACGATCCAATAGGACGTTTAGGATCTTTTAGACCGGCCCTCGCGCGGCGAACAGCCTTGGAGACAGCCACAACAGCCTCATCTTGACCGATGACGCGTTTATGAAGCTCTTCTTCTAAGTGTAATAATGATTCAGATTCTTCCTGTGCGATTTTAGAAACAGGAATACCTGTCCATTGTGCTACTACAGAGGCGATATCTTCGTCAGTAACAACTAACTTAGCATCGCTATTTTCCTTAGCTGCATTTTTCTTATCATTAATTTCCTTTTCAATGCGCTTTTCTTCATCACGCATCTCAGCAGCCTTCTCAAATTCTTGAGCGGTTACAGCAGCTTCTTTTTCCTTTTTTACATCTGCTAATTGTGTTTCCAATGCTTTCACATCGGGTGCGGCAGAAAACACTTTCATCCGCACCTTGGATGCAGCCTCATCAACAACATCGATAGCCTTATCCGGCAAGAATCGATCTGTAATGTATCGGCTAGATAGTGAAACCGCTGCTTCCAATGCTTCGTCAGTAATCTTTGCCTTATGAAAGGCCTCATATCGATCACGAAGCCCTTTTAAAATTTCGAGCGCATCTTCCTCAGAAGGTTCACCAACTAAGACCGGTTGAAATCTACGTTCTAGTGCAGCATCTTTTTCTATATGCTTTTTATATTCATCCAATGTTGTAGCACCAATTACTTGGAACTCACCACGAGCTAATGCAGGTTTTAAAATATTCGCTGCATCCATGGCGCCTTCAGTGGCACCAGCGCCAACTAATGTATGAATTTCATCGATGAATATAATCATATCGTCATGTTTTTGAACTTCATCGATGGCTTTTTTCAATCGTTCTTCAAATTCACCACGATACTTCGCACCGGCTAACATCGAACTGATGCTCAGTGAAATAATTCGCTTGTTACGTAATATTTCTGGCACATTACCATTTACGATACGCTGTGCCAAGCCTTCTGCAATTGCAGTTTTGCCTACACCTGGTTCACCGATAAGCACCGGATTATTTTTGGTACGACGACTCAAAATTTGAATAACCCTCGAAATCTCTTTATCTCGGCCAATCACAGGATCAATTTTACCCTGTTTAGCAGATTCATTTAAATCTGTTCCGAAGTCGGCAAGATCGCCTAATGAACTGCTATCTTGGTTATCTTCACTATTATGACTAGTTCTACCAGAAGATCCAAGAATATCTCGAATTACTTCAACAATGTCACTAGCGCGAATATTATGATTACGTAATAGACCGACTGCTACGCCGCCACCATCACTCAACAACCCTAACAGAATATGTTCCGTTCCCACATAATTGTGGTTCATATGATTAGCTACTTCAACAGCTAACTCTAGCACATGTTTTACACGAGGTGTCATATATACGGAACTAGCTTTCTTATTTCCTCGTCCGATGTGCTCTTCAACATCTTCAATAATGGTCTCTGCACTGAGACCTAGCTCATTAAGAGCCTTTGCGGCAACACCATTTTTAACCTTTATGAGCCCAATGAGTACATGCTCCGTGCCCACATAGTCATGGCCTAGTTCCAAGGCCGCTTCTTGGGCGAAGGATAACACTCGTTGTGCATCATCTGTAAATCGTTGCATCATATGTATTACCTCGTTCGCAAACATAAGTTTGCGCTCTCTATATAAACTTCATTCAAAAAATGAAGGTACTTTTTGTAAATCTATATTAAATGGAGTATCTCCATGAATGGTATTCTTCAACATCACATAAAATAGGACGACCATTATTATTTTTGTGAAAGCTTTTCTCTAATTACTGTTGCTCTGTAATTATCGCGTTCTTGAGGGCTTACCTCTTCTTTTCCCATATATTTATGTAAAAAATTGGATCTTGTAATAGCCACCAATTCATTAAAACTATCGCTCGACCATGCAGGTAAGATATCTAAATCTACACCTAATTGGACATCACTTAATTTTTCTAGCGATTCCTGACCGCTTATAGATCTTGCATATCGCAATATACCATAGGACCGCCACAAATGATCTTCAAGACCATCTTTATCATTGTGCACCAATGTTTGGCGACATTTTCGCTCTTCTGCTATGATTCCTTCTACAATTTTCGTCAATTGCTCAATTGTATCAGCTTCACTAATGCCCATCGTACGTTGATTAGACACCTGGTAAATATGACCTAACGCTTCAGAACCTTCGCCATATAGACCGCGCACAGAATAGCCAAGTTGAACAATACTGCGAACGAGACGATTAATGCGTCCAGTCATTGCTAACGCAGGTAAATGTAGCATAACAGAGGCGCGTAGACCAGTGCCCACATTCGTTGGACAGGCAGTTAAATAGCCAAAAGATTCATTAAATGCAAATGGTTGCTTCTCATCAATAGCATCATCAATGCGTTCTGCATGGTGGAAAGCATCCATTAAATTAAGACCTGCCTCCATAGTTTGTATGCGCAAATGGTCCTCTTCATTAACCATAATTGCTACCGATGCATCATCGGACACAAGCAAGCTACGATACGGTAATTTTTCAGCCATAACAGGACTAATCAAATGTTTTTCCACAAGAATAGCGCGTTCTATATCGGATAATTTATCAAGACTAATACAATAATAATCTTGATTGTCTACATCTTTTAACGTACTAACCAATCCACGTGCAATAGAATCGACATGATTTAAAGCTGCTTCATCATTTTTATTGGTAAATAATGTGTCTCTAAAATTTCGAGCTAATCGTATACGACTAGAAATAACGATATGATCTGAATCGGATGGCGTATGTTGAAGCCATTTACTAAGGGCTGTATCTAATATATTATCGAACATACTATCCTCCTCAATTTTCATGACTATCGAGCTTCGATTCTAAGGCTTTGATTGCATCTCTAATTTGAGCTGCTTCTTCAAAGTTTTCATCACCGATAGCCGTCTCTAATTGACGTCGTAATTGCTTAATTTCATACTGTGCTTTGAACACATTATGCCCTTGATTCGGTACACGTCCTTCATATTCAATGGACCCTTGAATGCGTTGTACCAACGATGCAATCTGATTTTTAAAAGTTTCGTAACAACTAGGACATCCAAATTTCCCAAATCGATTAAAATCTTCAAACGTATTTCCACAATTTGGACAGCGTTTCATCTGCTGTGATTGCAACATATGGTCGGGGTACACCATATTCTTGAAAAAATCATTGGAGAAAAAGTCATTGTCCCAAATATCATTTACGAAAGAACTAAAGGGAGATAACTTACCATCTTTTTGTAATTTATTAGCACAAGACGAACATAAATGTTGTTCTGTTTTTTGATTATTTACGATATTTGTCATATGCACTGTTGCTTCATTTGTATGGCAATGATCGCATTTCATACGACATCACTCCTTCCGTAATGTCTCTATCATAGATGCATAAAGATTGCGAATAGCATCATTTCTAGATTCATAATCTACATGTTCAATGATGCTAGCAAATGAATTATGCATCATTTGAGCCTCGCGCTTTGTAATTTTATTATCTTGTAACAGTTGAAATAAAGATTGATCAACATCGCGCAAATCGATTAACCGTTCCACGCGGTTTGGACCTTCATAGATATGATAAGTTGTAACTGCTGGTACCATATTAGAAGATTCAGGTTGTAACTTACGAATTCTAATATATCCACCTAATCCACGTCTAGATTCAACATCAAATCCTCGTTCATTAGAAAAACGCGTACTTAATACATAGCTAATCTGAGAAGGTGCACAATCTAATTCATCGGCCAACTCATTTCTCTTTAAAATCAATTTTTCTTGTTCTTCTGTCAATTTATTAAGTATAAATTTTTCTATTTTATCAGCTAT
>JAIITD010000055.1 GCA_022737715.1 Veillonella sp. | reverse complement strand
TCTAAATACTTCCAACCTTTTTGCTCTGATAATTCACGAATCAATAAACTTTTACCAGAACCTGGGCCACCAACGACAAACAATATACGTTCATCATTATTTTGAATTTGTTCCCACCGTTCTTTCACATCTTGTACAGTAACCATATCCTTGCCTCCTCACATAAGATGACCTATTTAACAGGTCGGTCAGACAACATCACTGATTTGATATATTGATTTTTATCATCTAAGGCGAACTGCAAATAGGAATTATTCGACCTTGGATTTTTATATTCATATACCGTAGCCGTTCCCGTACTAGTTGTAGATTCAGCAATACGTGTCGGCATACCATATACAAAGAGCAATAAATATTTAGTATCACCCATCGCGATACCACGACGTGTTGGTGTATAGACATTTAATAAAACGCGATTAATAAGCGAATTATCATCAACACTAACACCATATTCATTATAGCCTATGAACGTAGACCCAAACAGCATCCCCTGTGTACGCCATTCACCATTTGCATCATTTACAAAATGTTGATTCAAACGCAATCCGCGTAGCACAAAGTCATCCTCGGTCAACTGACCGGCATGGAAGGAATACATAGGCGCCTTAGGCAATCCAAATCGAGACCATACTTGACCATCCAAAATATCAACAGCCTCTACCGTATTATTTTTAATGGTGAAAGCCACATAGGATTTTCCATTTTGAATAGTTTCTGGTAATTGGCTATTATTATTTGTATTCGCTACGGAAGAAGAAAATTCCTTTTTTTCCGGCCATGAATTTTCGGAATGACCTTCGTATAAGAAGATATATGATTCATCAGTCTGATTCCGCCACATCGCATTAGGGCTACCATAAGAGAAGATCATTTCCATACGGGAACTGCCTACGCCGATATCACGAATTGTAACTAAGCCCTTATCAGTCGTATGAAGATTAGTAATGGTGCCAACAGGGAATAAATAGGTCGCACCTTGTCCACGCAACTGATTATCTACTAAACGCGATTTATCTGGTCCGGTATACACAGTGATATCCATATCTTTTTCATGATACGTTGTGAATACACCCTTCACAGTCTTTTGAGCCGATGGACTAGGCACATACACATCACCAACACGATAGACTGGGCCGACACTTGTACCATCTTCAGAATCAGGCTTTTGAGCCAAACTATAATCATCCTCATCACCAAGAGCTGGTAAATTATTAGAAGTATAGGAACGCCCGATATCTGCTAGATTATTTTTTGAATCTTGTGGCATAACGCCATCATTTTCACTAGCAGCTTGCCAATACTGTAAGGAGTCACCAAAAGCAGTGACAGCCAACTGTTCTGCTAGCCATCCTGTTTTCGAAGATTCATCAACAGTAGGGGCTTTCACAACAGTTACAGCATTTTTTACTTCCGGTATTGTTGGTCCTGCATCAACGGCCCCCACTGATGCGGTTCCTAAAGCACTTAACACTGCCATCGTCAATGCAGCACGAGATAACATATGTTTCATTAACGTTTCTCCATTTGTTCTCTAATCCATGTTAACCAAGGCGCCAATCCATCCTTGGCAGTACAGCTAATTTCAAATATATGGCCTTGAGGATTTAAATTACGAATATCTTTAATGGCTTTATCTTTGTCGAATGGTACATATGGCAACAAGTCAATCTTATTGAGCAATATAGCTTTTGATTCCTTAAAAATAAGAGGATATTTCAAAGGCTTATCTTCACCTTCTGTTACAGATAAAACGGTAACCTTCATCGCCTCACCAATATCGAACTCAGCAGGGCATACTAGATTACCTACGTTCTCGATAATAATCATATCGAGTTCATCAAGATCTAAATCAGTTATAGCATCTTGAATCATATTAGCATCTAGATGGCAGCCTCCAACGGTATTGATTTGTATAACAGGCACGCCTAGGGCATGAATCCGTTCTGCATCCTTAGAGGTAAATAAATCACCTTCGATAACGGCTAATTTATAGTCTTTAACTAAATCTTGAAGTGTTGCTTCTAGCAAGGAGGTCTTTCCAGCCCCTGGAGATCCCATTAGATTAAAGACAAATATATTTTTTTCTTTAAATACTTGTTGTAACGATGATGCGATAGCATCATTTTTCGCCAACACATTTGTTTTTACTTCTACTTGCATATATACCTCAATCTATATCAATCGATGTCACTTGTAGTTCGCGACCACCTATGGTATTTACAAAATGGCTTTCACAATGAGGACAAATAAATTTGTAATCTTGTACATCAAATACCGCATCACAATCTAAGCATTGCCCCTTAATAGGAATGGTATGAATATCGATTTTTGAATTTTCAGCAGGCGTCCCCTTTGTAACGGCATCCCAACAGAATAAAAGTGCATCAGGTTCTACACCACTCATCAAACCCAAATCGAGTTGCACAGAATGAACGATAGACGCATCATTATTTTTCATTGTTTCTAAGGCAATATCTAAAATCCCCTCAGCGATTGACATTTCGTGCATGGTACGCCTCATAAACAGCTTCTAACATCATCGTAGTCGTAACAGATCCAACGCCACCTGGTACAGGTGTGATAGCAGAAGCTACCGTACTCACCGCATCATAATCAACATCGCCTACTGTTTTTCCGTCTAATTCATTAATGCCCACATCGATAACAACAGCGCCAGCTTTCACCATGTCGGCCGTAATCATATGAGCTCGGCCCGCAGCGGCAATCACGATATCAGCTTGTTGTACATGGTGTGCCAAATCAGCTGTTCGAGAGTGACAAATAGAGACCGTAGCATGGCGTTCAAGAGCCATCAACGCTACTGGTTTGCCAATCACTTGGCTACGACCAACAACAACCACATGTTTGCCTTCTAAAGGAATACCATAATGATCTAAAATTGCAAGGCATGCTTTCGCAGTACAAGGTGCAAAACCACCTTTACCAGCCGTAACAAGACCAATGTTATAGGTGGTAAGTCCATCTATATCCTTCTTAGGATTCAATGCATCAATTAATTTCTCTGTATCAATTTGTTTTGGCATCGGCATGAGCGGCAATATACCATGCACCGCATCATCATTATTCAAAGCCATCAATGCATCGTATACCTCTTCATGCGTAGCTGTACTTGGTAATTGCTTACGCACGAAACCATAGCCAAAATTTTTGGCCGTTTTCTCCATGAAATCCGCGTACATGTTAGCGCCATGATCATCACCAACGAGCAATACTGCCATCGTAATTGTACCGGACTCTAGGCCGGTCATCTTCTCTTGTAAAATCGCTTTATGTGCATCAGCTACAGCTTTACCACGTAATTCTATCATGTATATCTCCATTCATTATCTCAAGGATAAACCTCATATAAATTCATGTAAAAAGGTGCCTATAGAGGCACCTTTAGTTTTCTCTTATTCTATTATATAACGTTTTGTCTATAGTTGCAGTTATCTAGATACATACTAATGACTAAATTGAACCACAATAGGTGTACCAGGAGACACTACAGTTCCAGGCAATTGTTCTTGTGAAATGGCCTTACCGGTACCATCTGGTTTAAAGTATAAACCCGCCGTATGTAGCCAATCACGCACCTCTCCAAATGTATACCCTCTAAAGTCTGGCAATACTACACTGCCATCACCATTAGGTTTTACTGCTGGAAGTTTTGCTGATGGTACAGCCGCCACAGTGGCGCCATCCTTAACGGAAGGTGACATTTGGTAATACCGCACTAATTGAGACACGATATTTTTAAATACTGGAGCCGCAATTTGGCCACCATAGATAGAACCTTTTTTATGATCATCGATGGCAACAAGAACAACAAATTTAGGATCTTCTACAGGACCAAAGCCAATAAAGGATGCAATATAACGTCCTGCTAAATAGCCGCCATTTTTGGTGTCTAACTTTTCAGCAGTCCCCGTTTTACCTCCAAAGTGATACCCTTCAACCATCGCTTTGGTACCGCCACCTTCAGATACTTCTTTTTCAAGAATATCCGCAATTGTTTTAGCCGTTTCTTCTGGTATTGGTTGCCCCACAACCTCAGGGTCAGTAGTACTAGTTACCTCACCTTTTATATTGCTATAAGATTTAACAATATGTGGTTTCATCATGCTACCGCCATTAGCTATAGCGCCAAAAGCACGAACCATTTGTAATGGTGTTACCGCAATACCTTGACCGATAGACATGGTTGCTACATCAAGCTTACTCATATCAGCAGGATCATATAAGATACCATCGCCTTCGCCAGGTAATTCAATACCTGTCTTAGAACCAAACCCATAGTTACGAACATATTTAGATAATATATCCGCACCTGTAGTTGTACCAATTTCTGCCATACCTGTATTGATGGAGAACTTCAAAATATCGATCAATCGAACAGGGCCATAGCCTTCGCCATTCCAGTTTTGCATAACATGTCCATTGGCTACAAAGGAACCTTTATCGTTATACACTTGATCTAGTTTCCATTTACCCGATGCCAACGCAGCAGATGCAATAATCGGCTTGAATGTAGAACCCGGTTCATACAAATTTGTTACTGCAATATTCTTAAAATCTTCCTCTGAACCTTGACTATAATGATTTGGATCATAGGTTGGACGGTTCGCCATTGCCAAGATTTCACCCGTTTTAGGATCCATAACAATAACACTGGCATGTTTAGCACCCGTATCTTCCATGGCCTTATCAAGAGCACGTTCTGCTATAAATTGAATACTTGCATCAATCGTTAATGTCACACTCTTACCTTTATCAGGTAAATATTTGGATAATACGGAACCAAAGATGGCATTCCCTTTTCTATCTGTTGCAACGAGTTCCTTTTGGATACCGCCCTTCAATTCATCATCTAGCACCATTTCAAGACCCTCGAGACCTTTATCATCGGTACCGACAAAGCCGAGCACTTGTGCGGCCAAATTACCATTAGGATAATACCGTTTAGACTCTTCTACAAAGTTAAGACCTTCTAAATTCTTATCCTCAATCAATTTTGCCACAGCTTTTGACTTTTCTGGCTCCATCATACGGTCGAGCCATACGAACGCAGTATCCTCTTGTAATGCTTTCACAATGTCCTCTTTTGACATCGTCACATATGGCGCTATAAGTTCAGCGATTTCACTAGGCGATTGTTTAATCATCTTAGGATCTGCATATAAGGATTTCGTAACTACACTCATCGCCAATGGTCGTCCATTGCGGTCATAAATCGTACCGCGTGGAGATTGTAATTTTCTATCAACTTGCACTTGACTCAAGTTCTTCGCCTGCAAGTCGGACTTATCTATAATTTGTAAAAAGAATAAGCGCCCCACTAATACAACGGCAATGCACAGTAGTACGCGCACCGTATATTCAATTCGCTTATTATCATTCCCTGAAATATTCATTATGGTCTCCCACTCAATATATTACTTTGATGACCTCTGCAACTTATGGATAAGTGCTTCATATAAATCATCTGGTGTATTGTTAACAACACCATTTTGCACCTGTTGCATCAAATATTGTAACCCTTTCGCTACATTATCGCCACAGGCTTCTAGAACGCGTTTGTCATAATTCAAATCTTTTGTGTGCACCGGCATTTCTAAACTTAGATCAGCCATACATTCCCCGAATGCCAATGTACCATCAGTGACGGAATAGGGCTTACCACACCCAAGGACATCAGCAGCACAAACCTTCGCCAACTGCAACCAAGCTTCACGCATACTTTGACTATCTCTAAACTCGCCGCTACGAATTTCCTTGCGCATCCATTTTTTCTCATCCGCCTCTTCATTTTGCACGAAGAAATGAAAACGCATGTGATTTTTCACAATCCACGACACGCGACTGGCGAATTTTTTATTATAGCCGAGACGAATCAATAGATCATAGGCCATTTGAGCACCTAGATTATCATGGCCTCGATCGGTATAGCGTCCATTGATAACTTGCCTAATGGTAGGCATGCCCTTTGCCACATCATGTAATAGAGCGCCCCAACGAAGGGTTAAATCAGGTTCCGTTTCCGAAACGACCGCCAATGTATGATACCAGCCGTCAAATTCGTGAAACGCCTTCTCTTGCGGTAATCCCACTAAGTGGTACAGCTCTGGCAATATAGGAACCTCTTTAATTTTCTCATTTTCAACGACGCGGCACGAACATTCAGCCAACCGCGATTGGACAAGTACATCTAGACCCTTTGCTACCGCTGGTTCCAATAATAAACGGTCCAATTCATTTCGTACTCGTTCTAGTGAAAGCCCCGATACACGATGAAACGCTTTAGGCATAGCCTCTAATAAGGCCTTATCAGGAAGAAAATCGAGTTTTGCTATAAATCGACAAGCTCTAAATAATCGCAGTGCATCCTCTTGAAAACGTTCCTCTGGATTACCGATAGTGCGCAACACTTTGTGCTTAATATCTCGGCGTCCACCGACGAGGTCGATAACCTCCTGATAGCGATTCATCGCCATACCATTAACGGTAAAATCGCGACGTTTTACATCTTCTTCCAACGTATCTGCATAGATGACCTCTTCAGGGCGATGGCTATCTGCACCATACCGCTCCTTACGATAGGTAGCCACTTCATAATGTTTTCCATCTACAATGGCTACTACCACGCCGAAGGATTTACCTATGATGCCTGTCGTTTCAATATTCGCATCGTCTAAAACAGAGATGACCTGTTCAGGTCGGGCAGATGTAACGATATCAAAATCGTGTGGCTTTACATGCATAAGCATATCTCGCACCGCGCCGCCAATGATGAAAGCCTCAAAGCCCGCTTCTTCTAAAATTGTCAGCAAACGTATAGCTTGTTCCATACATCTACCCTCCCTTCTATTTATCTTTTTATTGTACTACAAATAGGGTTATGAAAAAAGGCTCACATACTATAAGCACAATGCAGATTATGCTTATAATGTGAACCTTTTGTATATATGTAATTATAGTGAACGAACTTTCTCCGCTATAGCAAGACCTGTTTGAGTGACGGCTAAACCACCATCACTTGTTTCACGAAGGGCCGCTGGCATAGCGCGACCAATATTATTCATCGCCTCGATTACCTCATCGGTAGGAATTTGGCTTTCAATACCAGCTAAAGCAAGTTCAGCCGCGGTAATAGCATGAACGGCATACACGCCATTCCGTTTTACACAGGGAACCTCAACAAGACCTGCCACAGGATCACAAGCAAGGCCCAGTAAATTTTTCATACACAATGACACGGCATGCCCGACCTGACGAGCAGTGCCGCCCATCATTTCTACAATGGCCGCCGCCGCCATACATGCGGCCGTACCGATCTCAGCTTGACAGCCACCGACCGCACCAGCTACACAAGCACGATTAGCAACCACATTCCCTACGCCTGATGCGGCAAGGAACCCTTTCACTAAAACATCTCTATCTAGTTTATATTGCTCAGCCACGGCCTGAATGGCGCCAGGCATAACGCCACAAGAACCAGCCGTTGGGCAAGCCACAATTCTAAACATTTTTGCATTAGCTTCGTTGACCGCAATAGCATAAGACATCGCCTTATAAGCAGTCTCACTCATGAATAATGGTTTCCGTTCCATTAAACGAGCCGCATCACCACCAGACATATTGGATTGGGTCCGTTGTAAATGACGCAATCCATCATGAATAGAGGACTCAAAAATACTTAGTCGATGCTTAATTTCTTTAACGATTTCCTTTTCACTACGATCATACTGTTCTAGCTCACTGCGCAATACCACATCACCAAAGGATATGTTATTCTCTTCGCTAAGGCGGATAATATCAGCTATCGTTTCATATTCGTAACTCATCATATCCTCCTATAGGGCCTCAAAGGTCATCACATCTTGGATGCCTGGGCATTCACGCATAAATTGTACTGTAATAGGGTTTACAACGGAATCTGTAGTAATCACCATAACCGCGTCTTTGTATTTACCTTTTCTAAACACGCGCATGGACGCAATGTTGATATCCGATTCACTCAAGGCCTGACTAATGAGAGAGATCGCACCTGGTCTATCCTCATGGAATACAACAAGGGTAAATTCATCACCCGTAATGGACATATCATTGCCATCAACCTCGGTGATCATGATTTGACCACCACCAATCGAACGACCTACAACGGACATATGACGATTATGGTCGCCGTATAAATCAAACTTAACTACGTTCGGATGGCCTATATCGAGAGGTGATTCAATGAAAGTATAGTCCAAACCTGCTTCATCAGCGAGTTCCTTCGCATTACGGATGCGTTTATCATCCTCTTTAAATCCAAGTAAACCACCTAATAAGGCACGATCTGTACCATGCCCTTTATATGTTTTTGCAAATGACCCATACAAGGTCATTTCAACTTTTTTCGGCGTATTCCCAAATATACAACGAGCCATCTTGCCAAGCCGTGCCGCACCAGCGGTATGCGAACTAGATGGGCCAATCATAACAGGGCCGATAATATCAAAAATACTGTTCATAATGAACCTCTATGCGTATATAAATAAAGATATAATCTAATTCTTATCTATAGTATAGCAATCAATATCGAGGCTTGTCTATATGCACAATAGAGGTATGTTTGTCTACTGTTGGCAAACATACCTCTATTCCATTAATTAACTATTAATATAACTCAGCTAAAAAAATAATAGCAAATACCCACAGTACAACACCATATATTGTATTTGTTTTGACTTTATCAAGACTCACCTTTCCGTTATGTAACAATTTACCTGTTGTACTATAAGGGATCATCGGTCCGGGAACCAATACAGTGACATAAAACTCTAGGCTCTTAGCTGTATATTCTAATCCATTCAATAAATATATAACATCATATCCATAAATGACCGTAAAATTAGGAAGTTCTTTAATTACTCTAGGTTTAATTGACAAAACTTCTACAGGAATACCTTCTCGACGACACCAGAAACGATATCCAATATAATATGTGCCCCAAATTATAAGGATAATTGCTACACAAAACTGCCAAGGGTTCTGAAACATGATTACCTCTCTTCAAGATCTTTATAGCTAAACTTAGATTGGATTAATTTTTCTTCTTGCTCCTTAGTATAAATTATAAAATCAACAGCAATTAGTTCAATCCATACAACCGTTAAATCAATTTTGGCCTTAACTCCATTTAAGATTGGAGTTACCGTTCTCTTATTATGAGTCATGGTTCCATCTATTGTAACAACACACGGCTCTACACTAATATCCTGAACATCATATTCATGATTACGGTAGTTATGAAATTTCATGGATTTATTCTTAACTAAAAGACTACTTTTAATTGAAATCTCTACGCAATTAATAAAACGAATTTCAGCAGATTCCGATACTAATATAACAGTATTACCAAAATCTTTAATTTCTAATGAGTATGGCATCTCATCCCATAAATCTAAAGCATCAATTCTTTCTTGAAGTTCCATTACTGCTCCCTCCAAATCCCATAGCACTCTTAACCTAATAAAGTAAATTATACATACTCCTTTAATACAATTGTATATAATTACGACAAAAAAGGCTATACCATCCGAAGATGGCATAGCCTAATTTATATAGCAACAGCCCGAATCATATAAGAGAGAGGGGATTAGGGCCGCTGTTATCAGGTATTAATCCGATTAGCCCAAGATAGCTTTCATATCAGCTTCTGGAGTTGTAATTGGATGCAAGTTGAATTTTTCTACCAAAATGTTCAATACATTGCT
>JAIITD010000054.1 GCA_022737715.1 Veillonella sp. | reverse complement strand
AAAACTATGGGCGCTCGTCCATTACGCCGTGTTATCGAATCCGAAATTCGTGACAATGTAACTGATTACTACTTGGATCACATCGATGCGAAACACTTGTTGGCTGATGTTGTGGATGGTCACATCGTGATCAGCGACAAGGATGCTGCTAACACATCCGATGCTAAATCCGGTGATGACAAATCTGCAGACCACAGCAAACAAGCTGATGATGCTGCATCCAAGGACAATAAATAATCGGTAGGCTATTGACCCTTTCATTGAATCCCTTACAACTCTCTCCATATACACAAATATAACAATAGTCCTATTGATGGTGAAAGCACTCGACATTACGTCGAGTGCTTTTTTGCGTTATTACATGAATTTTGTATACATGACAAAAATCATTGATAACATATCAATATATTTTGTATAATCATGTTACTATATTCTATAGAATTTAAAGAAGAGATGAAGAATATAACGAAGGATGAAGAATATAAGAAAAGATGAAGAATATAAGGAAAATCAAGAATATAAGGTGGATCAAGAATATAAGGTAGATCAAGCATATAAGGCAGATCAAGAATCTAAGGTAGATGAAGAACGAGAGGAGAATAGAGATGTCACATTACATAGATCTAAATAGCGATTTAGGTGAAAGCTTTGGCAATTATACATTGGGCATGGATAGTGAGGTGTTAAATCACGTTACAAGCGCCAATGTGGCCTGTGGTTGGCATGCCGGTGATCCTCTCATTATGGAGGCCACCGTTAAGATGTGCAAAGAGAAGGGCGTAGCCGTAGGAGTTCATCCGGGATATCCGGATTTGATGGGCTTTGGACGCCGCAAGATGGCGGTGAGCCCTGACGAGGCACGAGCGTATATGGTATACCAACTCGGTGCATTGCAAGCCTTTTGTCATCAATACGATGTTGAGTTACAGCATATGAAATTGCATGGTGCCTTTTACAATATGGCGTGTGTAACGCCTGACCTAGCCGATGCAGTGTTAGATGGATTGCAAGCGGTGAACCCAAAGGTTCGTGCCATGGTGCTTAGCGGTAGTTATATCGCCAAAGAAGCAGAGCGACGAGGTATTCCTGTCATCCAAGAGGTCTTTGCAGACCGTGGTTATACAGAGGAGGGCACATTGGTGCCTCGTACGGAAGAGGGGGCTTTCATCAAAGACCCACAAGAGGCCTTGGAACGAGTGCTCATGATGGTGCAAGAGGGGAAGGTCGTAACGAATACGGGGAAAACAATCGATATTGTAGCCGATTCCGTATGCGTCCATGGCGATAATCCAAAAGCGATAGCTTTCACAAACTATATTCGTGAAGGCCTTACTAAGGCGGGCGTTATTGTAGCGAATTTTCAGAATCGATAGTTCAAAATTGATTGCGTAAGAATAGATAGTATCAGAATAGATAAAAGGAGTCAGTATGAAACCGATTACAGGTAAAGCGAGTTTATCTGTCCTCTTAGGGGCAGCATTTTTGATGGCCACGTCGTCCATCGGGCCAGGATTTATGTTACAAACGGCGGCGTTCACAGGCCAGTTACAGGCGGATTTCGCGTTCGCCATCGTGGTGTCCGTTATTTTCTCCATCATTGCCCAGCTCAATGTATGGACCATTATCGGCGTATCCCAAATGAGGGGCCAAGACATTGCGAATAAGGTATTGCCAGGTCTTGGTTATGTAGTGGCGTTCTTGATTTCCCTTGGAGGCCTTGCGTTTAACATCGGCAATATTGGTGGTGCGTCCATGGGCCTTAACATCGTATTCGGTATCGATACGACGACGGCTGCGGCAATTAGTGGTATCTTGGGTATTCTATTATTTGCGTCCCCTAAGATGGGCGGCGTCCTCGATAATACGGCGAAGGTGTTGGGCACAGTGATGCTCGTCCTCATCGGATATGTAGCGTTTTCTACCAATCCTCCTGTAGCAGAGGCGGCAACCCATGCCATCGTGCCAACTCATTACCCTTGGCTTGCTACGATTACCCTTATCGGCGGTACTGTAGGTGGGTACATTACATTCTCCGGCGGCCATCGCTTGATTGATGCGGGCATTACAGGTCGTGAACATTTAAAGGATGTACGTCGCGCTGCCTTCATGGGCATGTCCGTAGATGCTATCGTTCGTATATTGCTATTCTTGGCCGTACTCGGCGTAGTATCCATGGGATTTGCATTAGATCCAAAGGACCCAGCAGGTTCTGCGTTTTTACTTGGTGCTGGTGAAATCGGTCATAAATTATTCGGTATCGTGTTCTTCTGTGCCGCGTTGACATCTGTTGTAGGCGCTGCCTATACATCGGTATCTTTCCTTAAAACCTTGTTCAAGGTGGTGGAACGGTATGAAAAATTGACCATCATGGCATTCATCTTCGTGTCCACATGCATTCTTATCTTTATCGGCAAACCGGCTACGCTGTTAATCGTGGCAGGCTCTGTGAATGGTTTGATCTTGCCTGTTACTTTGGCTGTTATGTTATTGGCAACGCGTAAGACGAATATCGTAGGGGACTATAAACACAATCCGATTCTATTCTATACTGGTTGGATTGTCGTGCTTGTGACTGCCTATATCGGCGTTACATCCTTGCAAGGTATTGCGAAATTATTAGGTTAGGGGGCACATATGAATCCCACAATTTCTCCGGTTGGGGATAGTGCTATCTCCATCGAATTTGGTCAAGTCATTGACCCTAAGATTAATCAGCGTATCCGTCAGACTGTGGTGGGTATTGAAAGCCTCCATTTAGAGGGTATTATTGAGATGGTGCCTACCTATTGTGCGCTCCTCATTCAGTATGATGCACTGCGTTACACCTATGCTGAGCTGTGCCGCATTCTTGAACCTATTTGTACGCAGCCTATGAGTGCTGATGAAAGTGAACTGGTGACGGTCGTAGAGATACCGACCGTCTATGGTGGTGAATTTGGTCCAGACCTTGGATTTGTAGCCTCTCATAATCACTTAACCGAGGATGATGTGGTGAGTATTCATAGTGGTACGGACTACCTCGTGTATATGATGGGCTTTATTCCGGGCTTTACCTATTTGGGTGGCATGGATCCGCGCATCGCTACACCTCGTTTGTCTTCACCGCGTACGCATATTCCGGCAGGATCTGTAGGCATCGCGGGTGAGCAGACCGGAACCTATCCATCGGATTCCCCTGGGGGTTGGCAAATTATTGGGCGTACACCGGTATCCATGTACGATGAGTCGCGAGAACAGGCGGCCCTTCTCAAGGCGGGCGACTATGTGCGCTATGTTCCCATTGATGAAAGTGCGTTCCACTGTATTAAGAAATTGGGCTCTTCCTTTAAGCCCGTTGTGCATCATGTAAAGGCAGGTGACCTCCGTGGCGGTAAGTGAATATAAAAATGCGTCCTTTAAGGTGGTTGCGCCTGGTATGATGACCACCGTGCAAGACGGAGGGCGCGTAGGCTTTCAACAATATGGCATGCCCGTGGCGGGCCCTATGGATGGTGAAAGCTATGCTATCGGGCAAGCCCTCGTAGGAAATACGAAGCCCGTAGGAGCTTTGGAGTGTACTGTGCTCAGCCCTACGCTGAAGGTGAAAGGCACATGCATTGTTGCTTTCACAGGCGCCGACATGAGACCTACCATTAATAATGTGGAGGTGCCGCGGTACATTCCCTTTGTCTGTCATGACGGCGATGTCATCTCTGGCAGCTTTAGCCAATGTGGGGTGCGCATGTATATTTCTTTCGCCGGTGGTATCGATGTGCCCGAAATCAACGGCAGCGTAGCGACGCATACAAAGGCGAACATTGGCGGTTTTGAGGGACGGCCCCTAGCAGCGGGCGATGAAGTCCGTTTAAAGGTCTGCACCCGTGATACTATTATCTGTGACTATACTGGAGAATCAAATCATTTATTTAATACAGTCCTATTTAATCGAGGTGGCCGCGAATGCCACGAACCGCTGCGAGTTGTACTAGGCTCGCAAGCAAAGCACTTTACAGAAGCAGGTATCCGTAATTTTAGCAGTGAACTCTATACATTGACCATCCAATGCGATCGTATGGGCTTTAGATTAGATGGGGCCCCTGTTGAACACATCAATGGCGCCGATATCATCTCTGATGGCGCTGTATTTGGATCCATTCAGGTGCCATCCGATGGCAATCCGATTATCCTCATGGCGGACCGGCAGACAACGGGGGGCTATACGAAAATCGGCACCGTTATTACGGCGGATTTGCCTAGACTGAGCCAGTTGCCTATTGGGGATGGAATTACCTTTGATATTGTGTCTGTGGAAGAGGCGCAAGAGATGTATAGGGCATATATGCAAAATTTGCATAGCAAAATCAACTTGGCTTCCGCACAAAGTACATTTGTATTCTCTCTAAAAACAACAATATAATACGTAAAAAACGACTGATTTATAAGTTTACACATAATTTTGTATGTATATGTATTTTATGAAAGCCACTCCTTGTAGTAAGGAGTGGCTTTTTTGTGTATAAAGTATAAATCAATATTAAATAATTTATCTGATTACTTAAAAATATATCGATACATTTTCTTAAACAAAAATCTTATATAAAAAATGAGAATAAAATGAACCAATTTGGTATAGCTTAAGTTGTATGAAATCAATAACGGATTGATAATGAGAATGGTAGAAATGCTACATATGATGAAAATACATACGATATGAATTAAAATACATAAAGAATTTATATAGAACATAGTAAATACAAGCAAAAAATAAAAATAGACAAAATTCGAAATAGGAATTAAATATTCTTAACCCGTATAATTTACAATTGAGAAATATGAGGGAAGTATGATAGAATAATGAAATCAAATTCATAGTTTTTTAGAAGTTAATGGGTTTTGTTGCTCTACATAGAGCTAAACTTCATTATGTTTTTGAAAATATATTTCATGTAGTTGAGAGGTTAGTTAGTGAAAAGGAAGCGAAAATGAATAAAATCTTTAAAGTTATTTGGTCTAAGTCGAAACAATGCTATGTTGTAGTATCTGAATTGGCTAAGAATACAACAGGGAAAAAGAAAATTATGGTAGCTAGTATTCTGGTTGCATTATCTATGCAATCTACTATTGTATTAGCTGCTAATGAAGCTGGTAGTGTAAAAGCTGGAACAAAGGACAATGTTGCTATTGGACGATTGTCCTATTCTGATAGTGACCAATCTATTGCTATTGGTTATCAGAGTAACGCATCAGGAACTTTTATAGGTGGAAATATTAAGCCTTCTATCGCGTTAGGTGCTGGAGCTAAAGCTCAAGGAAATAATACAATTTCTATTGGTACGAGTAGTAGTAATGTAGCGTCTTATGCATTAGCTCTTGGTAATGAAAGTAATATAGCGAGTGGTGCAGATTATGGTATTGCAGCAGGTTATAAAACATCTGTGAGTGCTCAACAAGGTATAGCTATAGGGACTCAAACAACGGCTACTGCTTTACTTGCTATGGCAATTGGTAATAACGCGAGCGCTAGTGGTGAAAATGCTATTGCTGTCGGAAAGAGTACGATTGCAAGTGATGGTGATGCAGTATCCATCGGTACATCATCGCAAGCTACTGGTGGAGATTCTATTGCATTAGGTAAAAGTTCAAAAGCGACGAGTGGTGATACAATTGCCATTGGGCAAGACTCAGAAGCTAATTTACTTAATGCTGTAGCATTAGGTAAAACAAGTAAGGCTACAGGGGCATCTGCAACAGCATTAGGTCCACAAAGTACGGCTTCGGCTACATATGCTACTGCTATTGGGATGAATTCCGTTGCAAACCAAGAGTATGCTACAGCGATTGGTGGTAGTGCGCAAGCTACTGTGCAACGAGGTGTTGCGTTAGGTACATATTCTATTGCAGATACAGCTTCGGGTGTAGCTGGATATGATGCTAATGCAAACCGTACAAATAAATATGCTGGGTTAGCTGGGAAAGCGTTGACAAGTACTTG
Source organism: Veillonella sp. (assembly GCA_022737715.1). Lineage (GTDB taxonomy): Bacteria > Bacillota > Negativicutes > Veillonellales > Veillonellaceae > Veillonella. Next base: position 3,915 of record JAIITD010000054.1, on the reverse strand, counting down.
GGGTGCTGTTTCTATTGGCGATAGCACTAATACACGTCAAATTACAGGTCTTGCAGCTGGTACAAAGGATACAGATGCTGTTAACGTAGCTCAACTTAAGAGTGTTAATTTAGCTTTCACAGGAGATAATAGTTCTAAAGGAGATGTTAATTTAGCTGATAGTAAATTGGCTGTTACTGGAGATACAACATATATAACTACAGATGCAGCGGGCCAAGGTATAGCTATTAAAGGCGTTAAAAAAGATATTACTGTATCAAATGGTACTGCAAGTGCGAGTGCTGGTATGGCTGATGCTAGGAATGTAGCAGATGCAATTAATCAAGCGAATGCAGATCAAACAATTAGCTACAAAGCTAATGGTGGTAGCGCTAATAGTGTTAAATTATCTGATGGCCTCAATTTTACGAATGGTACCTCTACGGTTGCTACTGTAGGTAATAATGGCCAAGTTACTTATGATTTAAATGCGGCGACTAAAAAATCTATTGCTGATTCTGAAGCAGCCGTAAAGCGTACTATTTCATTGGGTGCGGATAGTGGCACTCGTTCTAGTCAGTCTTTGAACAGTAATAATGTAGAATTTAATGTTAAGGGGAATACTGGTTCGTATATTACTACTGCTTTGGTTGGTAATATTCTTACTATTAATACTACAAAAGGTACAATTCAAAGTGATGCGGCAGGGAATGCTTCTTTGTCTGGCGCTGATGGATTAGCAACAGCTCAAAATGTAGCTACCGCTATTAATAAAGCTAAAGATGGTGCTGCTTGGAATTTAGCGATTAATTCAGGAGCAGCTCAAAAAGTTTCAGGTGGTAATAAGGTTACATTCAAAGATGGTAAAAATATCAGCCTTACACAATCTGGTACAACTATTACTGTAGGTACGACAGATCATCTTACAGCTGATAATGTAACTGTTGGTACTGGGGCTAATCAGATTGTTTTAAATGGCACAAATGGTGAGGTTTCTGGTAAAAGTTTCAAAGCTGGCAATACCACTATGAATACAAATGGCTTAACTATTTCTGGTGGGCCATCTGTAACGACTACAGGTATCAATGCTGGTAATAAACCGATTACCAATGTGGCTAGTGGATTAAGTAGTGATTCTAATGCTGCTACGGTAGGGGATGTGAAGAGCCTTGTAAATGGTCTTGGTAGTAATTCATTTAAATTAACGGCTGATTCCACATCGACAACAGCACAAGCACTTAATAAGTCTGGTGGATTATCTTTTAAAGTGGCTGGTGATGGTGATTTAATATCAACCAGTGCGACCGGTGATACGGTGAAAGTATCGATTAGCAAAGGCTCGCTAACGAATAATACAGATGGTACCGTTAATGCCAATAAAGCAGGTGTGGCTACGACTGGTGATGTAGCTACTGCAGTCAATAATGCTGTTGCAAAGGCTACGGAGGCGCAAGGTCTTACTATTACAGATGGGACACATAATGGTAAGATTAATCTTAAAACACAGTCATTAGCTATAACTGGTACTAATGGTGTAGACGTAACTGTAAATAATCAAAATCTTACCGTAGGATTAAATACAGCAACGAAAACGGCCATTGACAATGCACAAACAGCCGTTAATCGTACCATTTCTCTTGGTGCCGATAGCGGTACTGTATCGAGTCAATCCTTAAAAGATGGTAATGTAGCTTTCAATGTGAAAGGGAAAACAGGGGATTACATCACTACCGCTATGAATGGTAGTACTGTTGAAATATCTACGACTCGTGCCACGATTGATAGCAATGCTACCACTGGGGTTGCATCTGTAACCGGTGCGGATGGTTTAGTAACTGCTAGAAATGTATCTGATGCCATTAATAAAGCGGCTGAAGCCGCTAAGAGTGGTGCCGCTTGGAATTTAACAACTAATTCAAGTGCTTCAAATAAAACCCTCGTTCAAGGTGGCGATACGGTAGATCTTGTTAATGGCGATAATATCGAAATTAGCCAAGATGGTACTGATAAAAAGAAAGTCACCATTAAGACGAAAAAGGATTTAACGGTAGATTCGATTGTGGCTAATAAATCTGTTACCGTAGGTAGCGGTGCTAATCAAATTAGTTTAAATGGTACAACGGGTGCCATTCAAGGAAATACATTTGCAGGTAACTCCTTTACAGCAGGTAATTCTGTATTAAATACAACAGGGTTCCATATTACAGGTGGTCCATCTGTAACGGCTACAGGCATCGATGCTGGTAATAAAGCCATTACTAATGTGGCTAGTGGATTAGGTAATGATTCCAATGCTGCTACGGTAGGGGACGTAAAGGGCCTCGTAGATGGTGTTGGTAAAAATACATTTACCTTAACAGCTGATACCACATCGACAACAGCACAAGCGCTTAATAAGTCTGGCGGGTTATCCTTTAAAGTGGCTGGTGATGGTAATTTAATATCAACAAGTGCGACAGGTGATACGGTTACCGTAGCGATTAGCAAAGGCTCGCTAACGAATAATACAGATGGTACCATTAATGCCAACAAAGCAGGCGTGGCTACGACTGGTGATGTAGCGACTGCTGTTAATGATGCAGTGGCAAAGGCTACAGGCGCACAAGGTCTTACTATTACAGATGGTGCTAATACTGGTAAGGTAAATCTTAAAACACAGTCGTTGAATATAACCGGTACCAATGGTGTAGATGCAACTGTAAATAATCAAACTGTTACGGTGGGATTAAATGCAGCCACAAAAACAGCTATTGACAATGCACAAACAGCCGTTAATCGAACCATTTCTCTTGGTGCCGATAGCGGTACTGCTTCGAGTCAATCCTTAAAAGATGGCAATGTAGCTTTCAATGTAAAAGGTAAAACAGGGGACTATATTACCACGGCTATGAATGGTAATACAGTTGAAGTTAGTACTCAACAAGCAACACTTTCTAATAATGCTACGACCGGTGCTGCTACTGTTACTGGCAATGATGGATTGGTAACGGCTAAAAATGTGGCAGATACCATTAATGCGGTGGCAGATAAAATTAAGACGAGTGCCGCATGGAAATTGACGACAAACTCTAGCACAACGGATGTAACCGATGTGAAGAGTGGAGACACGGTAGATCTTGTTAATGGCGATAATATTGAAATTAGCCAAGATGGTACTGATAAAAAGAAAATCACCATTAAAACGAAAAAAGATTTAACGGTAGATACGATTGCCGCTAATAAATCTGTTACCGTAGGTACTGGTACTAATCAAATTAGTTTAGATGGTACGACTGGTGCCGTTAGTGGTAATACCTTTGCAGGTAATTCCTTTACAGCCGGTAATTCCGTATTAAATACAACAGGATTCCATATTACAGGTGGTCCATCTGTAACCGCTACCGGTATCGATGCTGGTAATAAAGCGATTACCAATGTAGCCAGTGGTGGTACGACACGTTCTAATGCGGCTACTGTAGGTGATGTACAAGACGCTGTAGCTAATTTGTCACAAAACCTCAATATGACAGATGGTACCAATAATGGTACGGTTGATCTTAAGACTCAAAAATTGAATGTAGCAGGTGCCAATGGTGTAACCGCTACTGTTAACAACCAAACCATTACAGTTGGATTAGATACTAATGTGGTGAACGCTACTACAAAAGGGATTGGGTTAACAGGAGATACTGGGACTACAGGTAATAAATACCTTAAAGACGGCGATGTATCCTTTGCTGTTACAGGCGATAGTAATTTGGTGAGTACGAAAGCGACAGCTGCAGGTGTACAAGTATCTGTGGATGCTTCTAAAATTAAAGATTTAGCAGTCGGTGCCGTAACGGTTAGCAAAGATGCCACCCAAACAGATAATCCGATTACTGTAACGCCAACAACGGGGACTAATACTAAAGATTATGCTATTGGTATCGATACTGCAAAATTAGCAACTAAAAC
>JAIITD010000246.1 GCA_022737715.1 Veillonella sp. | reverse complement strand
GACATTTCGATGTGTGCAGGGTTTTTATCCAAAGATGCAGCTGCAGTAGTATCGAATGTTTGAGTATCATAGATAGCTTTAATCAAACCTTCTTCAAGCATACCAGTCAAGATACCAGTAGCACCACCGATAGCAAACCCACCAGCTTCACCGCGTTTGCGAAGTTTTTCAGCGATGAATTTTGCCACAGTCAATGGAGCACCACCAGCACCCAATTGAAATACGAAACCTTCTTTAATGATACCAGCTTGGTCAAGAAACTCGCCAGCTAGTTCAGCGATTTTAATTTGAATAGGGTTCTTAGTGAAGCCAATTGCACCGGATGCGATACCTTCTGGGTCGCCGATGCTTTCAACAGGAACAACATAATCTACATCTGTTTGAGGGATGGCATAGTCGTGTACATAATCAACCAAGTTATCAGTGATGATAACAGTTGTATCTGCATAGTGAGAGTCAACCTTAGCATAGCCAAGTGCACCACATGCGGATTTCCCCATACGACCAGTTGCATTGCCGCGAGGGTCAGCTGTAGGAGCAGCCATGAAAGCTACATCGATATGAACTTCGCCAGATTCGATAGCACGAGCACGGCCACCATGAGGACGAATGACTACAGGGCGTTTTAATACGCCAGGGTTTTGTGTTAAGAATTTACCAAGACGATCGCGCAAACCAGATGTTTCGAGAGCTGTAACCGTACCGTCTTGAATCATTTCTACCAAGAAGTCATGGCATGGAGACAAGGAAGAAGAAGCGATTGTAATATCTTTAATGCCTTTCGCTTGAACGCGTTCCATAACCATTTTCATAACATAGTCGCCATTGCGCAAATGGTGATGGAAGGACAATGTCATGCCATCTTTTACGCCAGCTTTTTCGATTGCTTCATCGATGGAAGCAAGAACTTTATTAGTACCAACACGGCTCATATGAACAGGTTTACCTGCACGTTTTGCCTTAGGTTCAATTGCGAATTCACCTTGATATACTTCGCGACCTTCTAGTGCTGGGATATTTGTTGGGATATCGCGACCTACTTTATTTAACATCGTATTCTGCTCCTTCCTC
>JAIITD010000053.1 GCA_022737715.1 Veillonella sp. | reverse complement strand
AAACAAGGTGCTGACAAAGACCTTAAACTCGTAGGCGAACCTACAAAAGCACCTGGTACAGTACTTGGTGTTAAAAAAGGCAACACAGAATTACAACAAGCTGTTAACAAAGCTCTTAAAGAACTTAAAGAAGACGGCACATACCAAAAAATTTACGATAAATGGTTTGGTGACTATAACAAAAAATAATTGCTATTACGTATCATACGTTTAGAAAAAAGAACCGGTCCTGAAAGCCGACACGCTACTGCGCTACGCGGAGCCCGAAGTCGTTTTCAGAACCGGTTCTTTTTACTATCCTATAACCGTAAATAGAAATTATTTTTATTATATCCGTAAGGAGATTAGTGCTACAAGGAGGACAAAAGTCAGTTTTTGCCAGGTGTCTTTTTTTACATTCTGCAACACGTGTTAGAAATTATTTTTCATCATAGGTCCAAGGAGAGAGAGGCCAAAGTCGTTTTTTCATGGGGTATCTTTTTTCATATCCACTCTAACCTGACTTAGAAATTATTTTTTCGTTATACGGATAAGGGAGAGGCCATAGGCCCTCCTTTCTCTGTCAAACGGTTGGGTTGGCAATAACGGATTTTATCAATTTCACTACTATTATATTCCGCGTGTCGGCTATGGACTGAGAGATAGAACCGCTGGGCCCAAAAATCCGACTTTGGCCCTGTGAGCCCGTAGGGCGAATCAGACCCGGCCGGTGGAGGATTTTTGGGCCCATCGGTTCTTTTCCTCTTCTACCATTTCCTACCGCGGTATATAATAGTAGTGTATTGTATAAAAACGAAAGGAGGGCCTATGGCTCAATATTTCACAGACCGCCTCCAACGGGTCTTCCACTTAATTTTTATGTCTTATGATCCGCAGTCCGCTCAAGAGGGTCTGCGCATGTTAGAGTCGATTGTGAATAATCAATCGAATGTAACAAAGCCGATTCAGCATGAGTTGCGCAATACGGCTACATCGCAAGGTAGTACGGGCGAATCGGATGCTGAGGAGGTTTACAAAAAAGCTTTGTCTCCTGAGGAACGTGAATTAGGAGATGCATACGCCCTATTGGCACGCGTGTACGCTGGACCGCGATTTACGTGGGCTGAGTCTGGTTTTCCAGAGGATAATATGCGCACGTATCAATGTTTGCATGATAGTATCCGCCGCAATAGTCCGATTGGCACATTACAAGCACTGCGCATTGCTGGATCGATTACGCCTACGGTGATGCGAGATATGCAGTTGTCCTTTGATGATGCATTCCGCATCATCTATGATTACGCCAAGCAAGATGATGCATACTGTCAGTATATTATAGGCAATGTATTCTTCTGGGGCGATTACCACGTTATTAACCAAGCTAAACAGCTATTAGGTCCAGAAAAGGCCAGCTTTAGTCAACGATTACAACAAGCGACGCGCAGCAAGAGTTTACGCGAAGGTATCGCCACCTTGCGCGGCATGGTAGACGAGGAAACGCTACAAGCAAAATCTCTTGAGCATGCGAAATACTGGTTTAATAAAGCCCTCGATCAAGGGCTCGCCATGTTCCAAGGGAACTTGCGCAATATTTATATCGACGAAGGCGATTACGATAATGCACGCCGTGTGGCACGCAGGGCTGCTGAATTAGGCAATCCCACCATGATGCTTTATACAGGCCTCGACCATCACGAAAAGGGCGAATTTACCGAGGCTTTCACATGGTTTACAAAGGGTGCTGACCTAGGCCAGCCAGAATGTATCGCAGAACTTGCAGACTATTACTATCATTTTTACGAGCAACCTGCGTTGCGTGCGGCCATTCCATACGACCCGATCAAGGCTACTGAACTATATCAACGGGCGGCCACAAAGAACTTTAATGATGCCGGTTATGCCGCATTGCAGGCTGCATTTAACTATATCTTTCACATTGGCGGCCTCCCTCTCGACTGGGGGCTCATCGCCGATTTGACGCATATGGCGGCGACGAAGGATAGATTTCTGTTCTCCTTGCCGTATATCAGTTACATGCGCATTCATGGCATCGGTGTGACCAAGAACATTCGATTTGCTGTTCAGTCCTTGACCCGCGTTTTAGAAGAAGAAAAACGAGCGCTTCAAGAGGAGGACCGCGTGCTCTTCTACGATATCACCCGCGCGCTCACACGAGTTACCCTAGGCTATGCCTATGAAAAAGGCTATGTAACAGGAACACCTGACCTCGACAGTGCGGTTCATTATTATGAAAGCTCCCATCAGTACATCGTGTCACACCTCGCCAATCGTAGCGAAGAGATTAAGGATATTCCTGTAGATGACGAAGCAGCGGAGCGGTTAGAGGCTTTCGAAGAAATAGACGGTCATTGGCATTTCAAGGAAGGTATTACCGAATCCTCTACAACTGTGCGCCCTGCCCCTACCACATGGCCTCACAATGCGGCTCGATTATCTGTTAATATGAATGGCTTTCAATGGGATACCACATTATACGATTGGAATTCCATCGACAAATCCCTATCTACACAAGATACTGTTGTGCTTAGCTTTTACAATCATTTCCTAACCATTTCGGACAAATTGCGGAATATTTATAAGTTAGAGACCAAACGTATGCCGCGCAATACCTATCAGGTGCGGTTGTACGGCTACGACCCAGCTGAAGGGCATGAGATAATCTATAAATCGCTGCTCAATGCAGAGGATGCCCATAATTTGTGGCATGATTTTTATGAAAGCCACCGTTTACCGGAGCTTTCAGATGCATGGGCCATCGAAATAGACGAGGAAAAACCGACGTGGCACTATGTACTCGACGTCGATCAAGAGCCATTCTTACTCGAGGAATACGACGACGCCAACGCCATGATTCAAGCATCCTTGGAAGGGCTCAAGAGCAATCGCTACGAGCAAATCAACGTTCGTACCCACGATTTTATTGGGCCATCCTATTTCATATTCAAGGGCAAGCGGTCCACACCATTTAGGGTGCAACTATACCTCAAGGAATCGATGCGCCACATCGTCGACGAACACGGCAAGCAAAAGGACATTCCCGGTAATACATACCTATTTGAACAGTACTTTGGCAACGAAGTATCCTTGAACTACTGGATACAACGGACCATTACGACCTTAGACATTCCAGAGCTAGATAACTGGAAACCGCTCAGTGTGCCTAAGGATTTGCAATAGCAAGAATACATACCAAAAGGAGCTAGTACACAGCGTACTAGCTCCTTTGTTATAACTAGAAATAAGCTTCATTTAGTCTAGAGAATCGTGAGGGTAATGAACGCGAAAATCCCCATTTAGATTTAGGGCTTGCATATCTTGACGTTCAACTTTATCGAGCATTTTAGAACGGGCAGTAGTCATGCTACTATCGCTATGCTTTCCACCAAAGAGAGCAAACTTAGATTTACCAAGAGTATACAATGTTTGTACATAAAACTCTCCAGAGTGACCAAATGGTTTATCATAACCCATGCCTACCGAAATATGAGGTGTCACATTTACATTGACACCGGTTTTAATACCATTTTTATAGACCCCATTTACACGGAATCCGATATTATAGTTATATATATCAGGGTTAGACCATTCTATGTCTCTAATCTCTCCATTCATCCGGTTCCAGTGATAACGGTCGATATAGGCTCGTATATAACGGGCATTTTTAAAGGTTCGTGCGTATCCGATATCATATCCAGAGGCAACACGTTTTTCATGACTTTCACCAACAGAAACGTTGATGTCCGGCGTATTGAATGGGGCTGGAATCATTTCATCGCGCTTAAATATACGATAGGATGACGTACCATTCCCTAGTGATTTATAGAAATTAGCATACAATTCATTTTCACCAGTTACATATTCTACACCTAAACTAGCACGCTTATAATGTTCTTTGAAAGCATAATCATAGAAGGCATTGATACCTACGTAGCTATGTTCTTCTTTACTTAATCGTCGATAACCAATCCCTAGACTTCCCGTTGTGCCAATGGATTGTGTCGATTGATTAAAGTCTATTTCATATATAATACCGCCTGCACCGCGTGTGGCATGATTCGCATAGCCATCCGCAATTTGACTTACACCGCCATGAGAACTAACTTTACCTTGTACAAACACTACGCTCTTAGAGTTGTTATCATAATGACCTATAGGTTGTAAGGTCTCTATGCTATATATTGGCTTGTGATTGGTTTGAAACTTCGCTGAAATATCAGTTCTATCAGCCCAATCTTGATAACTGCTAGAATTCACTTTCGCAGCAGTATCTGTATTAGCACTATCTGCTAATGCAATAGACCAACACATCGTACAAGCTGCTACACAAAGTAGCACTCGTATATTAAACTTAGTATTAAAATACATGTAATTTTTACCCTTCTCTCACATAGTTATTGTAGCAATATAATAATTGCCATCATCTGAGTAATTTTAATGCGTTACAGATTATAAACCAACATCGACAACGCCGTGGTCATAAGTTTCTTCCTCAACTTCTTGTACAACCATATCACTGCGATGTACCTTATCAAGCATCTTAGAACGAGCCGTTGTAATCGCGCTTTCACTATGTTTACCACCACGCCAAGCAAACTTGGATGTACCGATGGTATATTTCAAGGTCGCATAAGGACCACTCAAATGATGAGATGCCGTTTGGTAACCCGCATCAAGAGTAAGATGCGGTGTGATATGGAATTCTGCACCCACTTTAAAACCTTTTATGGCATCACGTTTTTTTAATTTATGATACCCTACTCTTACAGCCTCTCTACCACGCCAATTATAATAGTCCGCATAGACACGAGCCCATCGAGCATTTTTGAAAGTTCGTGAATATCCTACATCAAACCCACTAGCGGCAACCTTTTCTGATAACATCCAATGATTTTCGTAATCAACTATAGCATAATTATAAAGGTCTTGATTACCATCCATACCATATGGATACAATCCTGTAGGATCACGTAATACAAGACTTCGCCCATGGAGTCCTATATATTTTCTACCATCAGGCCCCACATTTTGATACAGATTAGCATGGAGTTCATTAAGGCCAGCCACATATTCTACACCGCCACTAACGCGCTTATAACCACCTTTAAATACATGGTCATAGAATGCATTAACACCAACATAAGCATGTTCACCTTTGCTAAGGCGACGATAGCCAATACCAATATTTGCATTCATACCTAAGGATTCTTCCTTATCTGTTTGCCTGTTATGTACCGTAAACGTTCCTGCAGGTCTAGCTGGGACCCAGTAATCATTTAATTTATAAGATGAAATCTTTTCTCCACTACGACCAATACGACCTTGTACAAAGACAACACTTTTAGCATTTTCATCATAGTGAGTTATAGGTTGCAAGGTCTCAATATACAATCTATTGTTCTCAGTAGATTTTGAACGTTTCGAAGTCACAGTAATCGGATGATTCTCCCATGATTTAAAGTTATGAAATCGCTGACTTTCCTTCTCTTTTGCGTCTTTCATACCAATACCAACTGCCACATCTGTACGGTCCATCCAGCTAGAACGAACGGCCTCTTTCCTAGCTGCATCGGATGCAATTGTTTGCTGTGCAGAATCTAGTCCATTTACATCTTGAACCTCTGCTGCCATTCCTACTGTATATATACTGAAAGTCATAGTACCCAAAACCATTGCTTTCAATAATAAACTTGTTCTCATTTTATAGATTCTCCCTCTCATTTTATTTCTTACACCAATAATACCCTCAAGGTAAAGCATCATAAGGTACTACTACCCAGAATTCTTCATATGATTTACCTATCATCATAGGACTGCGTTTTACCTTATCTAACATTCTAGCGCGAGCATTCGTAATGGTATCATCACTATGTTTTCCACCATGCCAAGCAAATTTAGATGTCCCCAATGTATATTTAACAAATCCATAAGCACCACTAGCATACTTACTATCCGATGTATACCCTAAATCTAATGAGACATGTGGTGTCACTTGTAATGTAGTGCCTACTTGCCAACCAGAACTATTACCAAGATCAGAAATCGGAGAGGTTCCTCCACTATAGGATGAAATGCCGAGACCATTCCAGTGATAAGCCCCAATGTGCACACGAGCCCAGCGAGCATTCTTAAATGAACGAGTATAACTTACATCATAACCAGATAATACTTTTTGAGACTTATATACCGTGTAATTAGCAGTTCCTCCATTCAAAGGAAATGGAAGATGCGATTCAGGCACCTCCACCATATAGGATTGAGATTTTATATTTCCCAAACCTCTATATACATTAACACGAACTTCGTTAAGTCCGGCCACATATTCTAAGCCTCCACTAACTCGATTAGCATTCTCAGAAAAGGCGCGATCTACAAATACATTAATCCCCACATAAGAATGTTCATGTTTACTGAGCTGACGATACCCCAAACCAACATTACCCACAGTTCCTAAAGATTTTGTCTCATCATGTCGTTCTGGTTTAGTCTTTGTCTCAACAGTACCTGTAGTTGTGTCGTATGGATACCAAACGCCACCACTACCATCAAAATAATTAACCTTATGCTCTTGCCCACCTTTACCGACACCGCCTTGTACAAACAATACGGACTTGGAGTTTTCATCATAGTGAGTTAAGGGTTGCAATGTTTCTACAGATACTTGCTTACCCAGTTTCGATTGTGTGCCTAACTTAATATCCGTACGGTCCATCCAGTTAGATTTCACTGCATCATGTTTTGCTGTATCACTCACTTGTGGCGCCACATCGGCCGCTCCCACTGCTGCACTTGTGCTACACACTATTACACCCAAAACCATAGATGTTAATACTAACTTATATTTCATTACGAAACTGCTCTCCTTTTAGTTTTATAAATTATCATCAATTTTATAAATGATCATTAGGGTTTACGTACCAATCTTCTTCATATGTACGGCCTATTGTCATAGGACTACGGTCTACCTTATCTAACATTCTAGCGCGAGCATTCGTAATGGTATCATCACTATGTTTACCACCATGCCAAGCAAACTTAGAGGTACCCAATGTGTACTTAACAAATCCATAAGCTCCACTAGTATTTTTACTATCCGATGTATAGCCTACATCTAGCGATACATGAGTCGTTACTTGTAATGTAGTTCCTACCTTCCATCCATGACTGTTGCCAACTTCCAGTGTTTTCAATAATGCGTCGCTATGATTTGGCACACTAAGACCATTCCAATGATATACGGTTGCGTGTACACGGGCCCAACGAGCATTTTTAAATGTACGAGCATAACTTACATCGTATCCAGATAATACCTTTTGAGACGTATGTGGCATATAGTAAGCAGCGCCCCCATCCAAATCAAATGTGAAGTACGATTGTGGTAAATGTATCATATCAGATTGCGATTTCACACTCCCTAAGCCTCTATATACATTAGCACGGACCTCGTTAAGGCCTGATACATATTCTAGGCCTCCGCTCACACGATTCGCATTCTCGGAAAAAGCGCGATCAACGAAGGCATTGACACCCACATAAGCGTGCTCATTCTTACTAAGCTGACGATACCCTAAGCCCGCATTCGCTACAGTACCTAATGATTTCGTATTTTCATACTTCTCTGCTCTATACCGTTGATCACCTTTACCCGTTGCAGGATTATAAGGATACCAAATCTCATGATATCCGTGATAGTAACTAACAGAATGCTCTTGTCCACCTCGACCAATACCGCCTTGTACAAACAATACGGACTTGGAGTTCTCATCGTAATGAGTTAATGGTTGCAATGTTTCTATAGCCACTTGTGTCCCCACTTTAGACTGTGTGCCAACCTTAATATCTGTGCGGTCCATCCAATTGGATTGCACTGCCTCATGTTGTTCCGTGCCTTGTTTATTTTGTTGCATATTGGTTGCATCTTGTATATGTGTAGACTCTACACCCGCTGCAAATCCAATAGCACTAATAGAACAAGCTATGGCCCCAAGAACCATAGCTTTTACAACTAATATTCTTTTCATGTTTCTCATTCTCCCTCTATATGTAGTTCTAAGATGTATATTCATCTTTATTTCATTTTTATTATATGTATATATTTAGATATAGTCAACGAAAGAGCCTACATTTAAACCAACAATAAATATCGTTTAAATCTTAAATCTGCATATTATTTCATTCTATTGTAAGTAAAAATATACATAAAGAAAAAACCCTCAAAGCTGAGTATAAATACTCAAGCTTTGAGGGTTTTGGGAACTTTATTATTTAAATAAAGGCAATAATGCGTTTACCAAACCAGTAAGAGCAGCCATAACAGCTTTAATGATTGTTACTACCATTGCATATTCCTCCTTCTCATACACTCATTTACTAAACTAACTATAAATATCATAAATGAACATTTTAACTCTAATATGAAACGAGTAGATTTTTACACATAAGGTTTTCATGAGGAAAATAGGACGATAACAATTATCATCATATATTTGAGGAGAATGGTAGCATACAATGAATTCATAAATCTAAAAAGTTTTTTAATTTTTTTGCTCGTTCTTGTATGAATTGGCCAATCATATGTGCACGATCCATACCAAACTCTGGTTCTACCAGTTGATTATATCTATGTTCTACAATCTCCATACAGTGATTTATAATGCTATCCCAATCTACTTTTACAGCAGAGGACACATGTTTCAATTCTAGTGTATGGGTCTTATTAAAGGCTACAGACACATCTGCATTACGATTGCGCATAACAGATGCCGCTTTATACCCCAAGGAGTTTCCGTTATCAAAAATAGGCGCAAGGCCGATAAATTCTAGACTTTCACTATCACGAAGAACCCCAAAATTACCCCAATGACGATCCTCATTAGCAATGAGCGCATCAAGCACAATCATTTGTTCTAACTGACTCGTCACATCAGTAAGACCAAATGAATGCAACTGATTCACGTAATGCGCGTACTCACTCACATCGTTAGATTTCGTGTTAGACGTCAATTGCCATGCAGGAATATATTCTACATTTCGATTCGTAAAACAGTCGCAAACCGATACATTCTCAGCTTCATCCGACATATAATCCAAATAATACGTTATATAAGGCACATCAAAGTACGCCAATACATCACTGACGACGGCCTCATTAAATGGTTCCTGTTTAAAGGTCAATTCGCCCGCTTTTGAAAGCAAAATTTCATCTCCGCGGTGCAACCAAATCTGACGCAATGTCCCATTATTCGATGTATTCGGCGTCCGACGCCACGGATCATATTGATGTAATGTATCAATAGCCCCTATTAACACTTGATCATCAGGAATGGGATTATCATAAAAGTTTACATCAGACCAAGTCACCGAACTATCGCAAGGTTTAACCCAATAATGGTCAGAAATACTCACCATATACGATCGCATGGACAATTCAAACCCATCTTTTGCCTTATACAATGCCTTAATAACATCATAATTAGAACGACTTTGCGGAATAAATCGATGGTCAATAAATGCATTTAAAGCACGGTCCCTATTATGAGGCTGCACAAGCATATTAACAGGTACATGAGCCGCATTCAGTACGTCAATAATACGAGCCCAACGACGTTGCTCAGAAAAAGAAAATTCCAATACAGCTATATCCTTGTGCATTAACATATATTTCATACGACTCACCTCCTTAATGATTCTAAAACCTTTTCATCATTGTATCACATAACAAAAACACCAGAAAGTGCTATAATAGCGACACAGTTTTAATGCCAATAAAAATATCCCCTTCGAGAAGCGACTATCTCTCCCCCTAGTGCCATAATCCCACAAATCGAATGAAATACAGAAAAATAGCCCCTTTAGAAGGCGACTTTTGGCCCTGTTCCAAAGGAACAGACCCGGCCGATGGAGCCTTCTGAAGGGGCTATTTTGACAACTGTATTTAAATCGATTGTGGAATTATAGTGCTTTCACTACCTCTGCACAACGGTGGCAAAGTGTAGGGTGTTCGCTATCTTGACCTACTGTATCGCGGTGGATCCAGCAGCGTTCACATTTTTCAAGTTCAGATGGAGCCACTACTGT
>JAIITD010000052.1 GCA_022737715.1 Veillonella sp. | reverse complement strand
TCATGGCAACCATTTGAAAATGTAACTGCCTTTCCTGCGTTATCCATGATAACTTTAGTTGCACTTGCAGGGGTAGGACTATTTGGTGGTCTTACATGTATATTTATCGGCAGTGAACTTCGTGGTGTACGTAAACGCTATTTTACTAGTATAGACTAAGGAGGACCTATGAAACGAATTATAATCACAGCAATTCTAACAGTAATTTGTGCTGTTGGGGCTGGTACATCTTTTGCGGTAAATGATTTGCCGAATTTTGGCGAATGGATGAAAACGAATGAACAACAGTTTAAAAAACCACCTAAACATGATGGTCCAGATAAACATATGGATAAACAACATATGCAAGATAACAATCAAAAGATGCCTCAAGATGGCATGGGACCAAACAATGGAAACCATATGCATCAAAACGGTCAAATGCCTGCACCTGCTCAAAATGGACAAATGGCACCTCAAGGACAACCAATGCCTCCGCAAGGTCAAGCACCACAACAACCGAATGGTAATGCATCACAACAAGCACCTAATGGTGGGCAACAAGGTCAATAAAATTTACATAATTAATGAGAGGGCGTGGTCATGAAAGTGCATTCATGGCCACCATAGAGACACACACTCTATGTGATACATTCGTATCAGAACTCTCTTACACACAATAACTACACACACGCAAAAGGCGTTCCTTTTAGGGGAACGCCTTTTGTGTATAGAGATAAAAATACCCTACACATATAGTGTAGGGCATTCATGAAAACGATTATTTAATGTGTTTAGAACCGCGTTCTGTCATAGCTACGCCTTCTTTGCAGAGAGGGCATTCTTCTGGTTTGTATGTTGGCACTTCAAGGTTAAGTAATGCTTGTACTTTTTCTTTTGGCACGCCGAACTCAGCTTTGCCGCCAGAACGGTTAACGAGAAGGCCTACGCCTACGATTTCGCCACCGGATTGGTTAACTACGTTAACGACTTCTTGTACGGAACCACCTGTAGTAACGATGTCTTCTACGATGAGTACGCGTGTGCCTGGTTCAATTTTAAAGCCACGACGCAATGTCATAACGCCTTTTTCACGTTCTGTAAAGATAGCGCGTGTGCCTAGTTCTTTACCTACTTCGTGAGCAAGTAGAATACCACCAGTCATAGGTCCAATAACGAGTTCTACGTTTTGATCGCGGAAACGTTCAGCTAATTCTTTGCATAATGTTTCAGTGTACTTTGGATGTTGTAACACGTTGAATTTTTCAACGTACATAGGGCTATGTAGACCGGAAGTCAATAAGAAATGACCTTCTAAAATTGCTTGAGTATCGATAAGTAATTGTTTTACTTCTTGTTCTGACATCATTTGGATACACTCTCCATTTCTTCAATAATTAAACGTACCGCCTCTTGTGGGTGTTCAGCTTGCGTAATAGGTCGGCCAATAACGAGGCGAGATGCGCCATCCTGTAAAGCACTAGATGGTGTAGCAATGCGCTTTTGATCGTTTGTGGCTGCAAAGGATGGGCGAATACCCGGTGTAACGATAAGGAAATCTGGTCCACAGGCCTCGCGAATCATCTTGGCTTCTAAGGCGGAACATACAACACCGTCCATGCCGGATTCTTTTGCTAGTTTAGCAAGGCGAATTACTTGGTCCCCGATTGGTAATTGACCGCCAATGGATGTCCAAGATTCGTCATCAAAGCTCGTTAATACAGTAATCGCTAATAGTTTTGGACGTTCGATGCCTAGTTTTTCAGCGCTTTCACGAGCTGCCTCAGCGGCAGCTTTCATCATTATAGGGCCACCTTGACCATGAATGGTAATTAGATTAGCGCCTAAACGAGTAAGGGAAGATACGCCATGGGCCACCGTATTAGGAATATCATGTAATTTCAAATCGAGAAATACATGTTTGCCGTGCTCTTGCAAATAGCGAACCGTTTGGTCCCCTTCGGCGTAGAATAATTCCATGCCCACCTTGTAGAAACTAACGGAGTCCCCAAGTGAGGACACGATAGATTTCATCGCATCCATTGTGGATACGTCGAGGGCGACGATTAATCTGTCATCTGCCATGTTATAACCTCCATAGTACTTATATATCTAAATAATTTTCACATAGAATGGGCCGTCCTGTCAATGAATTTCCGTTGTGAAAGTCAGCTTAAGAACTGCTTTTGTACATCGATTTTCTTCGCGTTCATGATATAATAATAGAGAAGTGAAGATGATTCCTAATACGAGTTGATATATGTATATCAGATGTATGTATATAATATTGTTGTAGCTAAGAAAGGATTACCATGTTAGATTTTGTAGCATTGGATTTTGAAACAGCTAATAAATATAAAAATAGCGCCTGTTCCTTAGCGGTTATTACCGTTGAAAATGGGCAAATTACTAAAAAAGCATATAGTCTTATTAAACCGCCATTTATGTCCTTTGATCCTGAATGTATTGAAATTCATGGTATTGAGCCTAAAGAAGTATTGCATGAAAAAACATTTGATCAGTTGTGGCCTGCCATCTATGAAAACCATTTAAAGGGAAAAATCATGATTGCCCACAATGCAAAATTCGATATGAATGTATTGCGAGCTACTCTTGATTACTATAAAATTCCTTGGCCAGAACTTGATTATGCATGTACTGTAAAAATTTCTCGCGCCGTATGGCCTGATTTAGTAAATCATAAATTGAATACAATGGCGGCGTACTTAGGCGTAGAATTTAAACATCACTATGCATTAGATGATGCTGAAACCTGTGCTAAGGTTGCCATTGAGGCAGCTCGTTTAAAAGGGGCGAACTCATTACCTGAACTACTTTCAAAAACAGGCGTACCTCTCGAACCATTCATCGATGAAAAAAATAAAGCGGCACAAGCAGAATTACATAAAGAACCAGAGCCAGAACAAATGTCATTTTTCTAAATGCGTGCTCGGTTGCGATTGTAACGAATTCTGATAGTATACTAGATTGCTTGGGAGGTAGTCATGTTAGGTAAAGAATTATTAACCTATGTGGACCATACATTGTTAAGACCTATTGCGACATGGGACGAAATTAAGGTGATTTGTGAAGATGCATTAACCTATCATACGGCATCGGTATGTATTCCACCTGATTTTGTAGCATCCGCTCATAATGCGTATCCAGAATTGAATGTTTGTACCGTTATCGGATTTCCACTAGGCTATCAAACGACGGAGGCTAAGGTTGCAGAAACGAAACAAGCTATTGCAGAAGGTGCATCAGAAGTGGATATGGTTATTAATCTAGGCGATGTTAAACAAGGCGATTTTCATGCCATCACCGAGGAAATCAAGGCTCTTAAATCCGTATGCGGTGATAAAATTTTAAAGGTTATCATCGAGGCCTGTTTCTTAACGAATGAAGAAAAGATTGAACTATGCCATTGTGTAACGGAAGGTGGCGCAGATTTTATCAAAACCTCAACGGGATTTGGTAGTGGTGGCGCTACATTAGAAGATGTGCAACTATTTAAAAAGCACATTGGCCCTAATGTACGGATTAAGGCAGCAGGCGGCATTCGATCCATTGCTGATATGAAAGCCTATATTGCAGAAGGATGTAGCCGTATAGGGGCGAGTGCGGCCGTAGAGCTATTAAAAGATCATTTGAACGAAGAAGTATAACGAAAAACCACCTAGGCAGTGCTTAGGTGGTTTCTTAGAATGGCGGTGTAACTATGCGCATATATGATATTATTTTGAAAAAGAGAGCGAATTTGGCCCTAACAGATGAGGAGATTCGCTTTGTTATTGATGGCTATGTAAACGGTACCATTCCTGACTATCAGGTGAGTGCTCTATTGATGACCATCGTATTTAATGGTATGAATGCTCGTGAACTCGGTACGTTGACACTCTCGATGGCTCAGTCTGGACAGATGGTGGATTTATCATCCATTGATGGCATTACCGTAGATAAACATAGTACAGGCGGTGTAGGGGATAAGACAACGCTTATCATCGCGCCTATAGTGGCTGCTTGTGGTGGTAAGGTAGCAAAAATGTCTGGCAGAGGTCTTGGACATACGGGGGGCACTATCGATAAGATGGAATCGATTCCTCATTTGAAGGTATCCTTAAGCCAAGAAGATTTTATCGCACAAGTCAATCGAATTGGTCTTGCCGTTATCGGACAATCAGAAGGCTTGGCTCCGGCCGATAAAAAACTTTACGCTTTGCGCGATGTAACAGGGACCGTGGATAGTATTCCTCTTATTGCGTCCTCTGTGATGAGCAAGAAACTGGCATCTGGCGCACAAGCCATTCTACTAGATGTAAAGGTGGGCAGTGGGGCCTTTATGAAAACCATCGAGGATGCCCGTGCGTTGGCTAAGGCTATGGTAGATATTGGTCGAGAAAATGGTCGTTCCGTTAAGGCTGTTTTGACCGATATGGATCGCCCCCTTGGTCATGCCATAGGCAATGCCTTAGAAATACGTGAGGTCATTGACACATTAAAGGGTCATGGCCCTGACGATTTGACTCATGAATGCATTATCATGGCTGCACATATGCTCGTTTTGAGCCACATCTGCGACTATGAAACAGCACTCACTCGTGTGAGAGAGGCCCTTGATTCTGGTGCCGCTCTTGAACGTCTCCGCCTTATGATTGACGCTCAAGGTGGGGATAGTCGTGTGATTAATGATGAAAGCCTACTGGCTATCGGCCGCTATACATATGATGTAATGGCTCCTAAGGCTGGTTACATTACTCATATGAATACAGAACAATGTGGTATAGCATCTGTCATGCTTGGTGCGGGACGTACCATAAAAGACGGACCTATCGATTATAGTGCAGGTATTGTGATGCACAAAAAAACTGGTGATGTCATTACTGAAGGTGAAAGTATAGCGACCTTGTATGCCTCTGATGAAAGCTTACTTGCTAATGCGGCTAAGACCTATATAGAGGCTATTACAATTGGAGAAGAAATGCCAATTGTAGTGGATACCATCCTTGATATTGTGGAATAAGGAGCCGTATATGACAGAATTAGAAATTCAAAACCTTGTGAACCATGCTATAAAAGCTCGTGCAAACGCATATTGCCCGTATTCACATTTTGCTGTTGGCGCTGCTTTGTTATGCGAAGATAGTACCATTTATGAAGGTTGTAACATAGAAAATGCATCCTATGGGCTTACCAATTGTGCAGAACGAACGGCCATTTTCAAAGCTGTATCCGAAGGGTATACAACATTTAAGGCCCTTGCCGTAGTTGCTGATACGGAAGGGCCTTGTGCACCATGTGGAGCATGTCGTCAGGTGGTAGCTGAATTTAAGATTCCTATTATTATAATGGGAAACCTAATGGGGAATGTAAAAATAGTAACTATAGAGGAACTATTGCCGTTTAGTTTTTCGGAGAGCGAGCTAATTGGTAAATAGATCCTTCTACAGTGGAATATATTTTTTTCCAATGATTTTGATTGAGTGTGGATGGAAAACTATCATCACCATAGATGAGTAGATAGATGTCTTTATCTTTAGGTAGATTGTTAACGGATATAAATGGCATAACCTCTTTGGCATTCCATGAAATTGTGTTTGGGTCAGGGGCTACTTCATCAGCGCCAATCAACTTATAGACTTTATGATCGCTATAGTAGGTTGGTGAAACGCGATATCTGCCACTGCCTTGTACAATGAGGGCATCATGGTTTATAGATTGACTAATATAGTGACTAATATTGGGACTAGATGCTATATCCATTTGTGGTATAGCAATCGTAAACGTCAATACTATATAGGTAATGCTCATAAACAGTGCAGTTTTACATATGAATGAAATTCGCTTATGACACATGGTAGCTATTAATATAGCTAGTGGTGTTAGCGCTGGAAATGTATAGGTAGAATATTTGGTGGCCATACAGGAGAAAAAGAGTATAACTACACTCGCCCATACTGCTAAAAAGGTATGGAAGGGAACGTTGTGAAACCAATTTTTTCTATTTGTGTAGATTGACTTGGGCAATATAATGGACCAAGGGAATAAGGTTATAATCGTAATAGGGATGTAATAGTACCAAACATTATACCGAGGGTGTTCTGATACGGTCGCACGTAACCAATTATGGACGCCTAAAAAGACATTAATAAAGTCATTTCCATGAGTTGCGTACATATAGTAATACCAACTACCCCCAAGGGTGAGAAGGATGAATAGACCTGGTATGAGTTGGAGGCTTAATAATTCGCGAAGATCCTTGCGGATTATTAGGTATACGAGTATGATGAGCCCTGGTAATAAAAAGCCAATAGGCCCTTTGGTTAAGACTGCAATAGCTGATGCGATATAAGCGGATAGATAATAGATTTTATAATGAGGTGCATGTTCTTTATGGCGCGTATAGCCCATATAAAATCCCATTAATGTAGCGTTAAAACATAAACCCAAGGTCATATCTGTTATAACAGCCTTAGCGATAATCCAATATTCTGCAGATATGGATACGATAATAGCACTAAGAATAGCGATGATATGGCTTGTTTGTGTTTTTACAAAGCGGTATATGAGGAAAATATTGCACAGTGCTAATAGACTAGAGAAAAATCGTGCCCCAAAGTTTGATATGCCAAATAGTTTAAATCCTAAAATTAGTTCCCAGTAATAAAATATTGGTTTATCATACCAATAATGTCCAAAAATCTGTGGAGATAAATAGTTGTGATAGAGTACCATCTCCTTAGCAGTTAAGGCATAATTGCTTTCTACAGGATCCGTAATACTGAGCCAAGTATTGCCAATAAAATAGACGATAGAGGATAAAATAAGGACTATAAAAATATGATAGTCCTTATTTTTTAATATATATTTCATCGATTTAACCCTTTATATTAAATTGATCACGCAATGGTGCTTGTGATTTTTTTATGAGACGCACACATTGTTTTATGTTTGCAAGTACACGGAAAATATTATATTTAGGGTGATGTAACAGTTTATCAATAATCGAAGAAATATAGTTTTGAGAAACTTTAAATAATAAGTAGGTAATGAGTATCCCCATGATGATATCAAGTGGGTAATGATGCCCTACAAATATCTTGGCACACCCCGTTACGATAGTGCCTGTTAACAGTATTGTTCCTAATCTTTTATAAGTGGCAAAAATTGGTAATGCAATAGCTGTCATAGCCATTGCATGGGTGCTAGGAAAACTAGAGTCAGCAGCGTGAGGAATTAGAAGATGTACTGTATGTGTGACAAAAGGTCTAGGTTCTTGAATTATAAATCCAATAATACTATGAGTAATTAATATGATACCTAGAAACACTATGGTATGTATGCTTGTTTTTAAAAGTGTTTTGTCCTTGTAATAAATTCCAAGTCCCAATAATAGAAGAAGTAATGCAGCGAAGCAACCTGCCAGATATTTCACGGTCAATATCATAGATATATCTAACCAAGTGTAGGTGCCTGTAAGGTTATTAATGAGTTGAAATAATTCGTAATTCATGTATATCTCCTTTGTTATTGATGATTTAATTGTATAAATACATCATAAAGGATAAATATTACGAAATTATAACGACAGAATTACGTATTGAAAAAGATTAGTTTTCTATCATGACAGCCAGAATATGACTTTGTATAATAAATGAAAAGGAGGTTATTATGGTATTTAATTGGTTTAATCATCTAGGTGTACAAAAAAAGATGATAATTAGTAACTTATTAATTATTATCGTACCCTTTGTAGTATTAATAACTTCATTATCTATGCTATGGGGCGTTATTCGCTATACAAATCCAGTTGCTCATCGCCAATGGATGATGCTCGCACCTAGCACGATTCAGGCACAAGTATTCCAACTAGGACTCGAGCAAATCAATAAAGAACTTTCAAAGGAATCCACATCTATAAGTGATATTTTAGATAGTAGTGCGGTACTAGAAGCACAAGGTCTAAATATAGTTATTCTTGAGAATAATCAAGTGGCTTATTCTACATCAGGTTTAGATGTAGACGGTCTGTTGAAGAACTTTGATACTACAATGGACGCATCCGGTTCTGTTCATTATTTAAATTGGCAAGGAAATCAACTTACTTATGTAAATTCGTATGGAACGGGACTCACCATCTATGGATATGGCCAAATCCCATTTATGGCCAAGAGTATGGGACCAGAGTCGATGGATAAGAAACTCGTTGAAGGTGCATTTGGCATTGGTATTATAGTGATGTTGGCTATTGTTATTGGTATAGGCATATATATTTCTAATCGTTTAGCACAATATGTTTTGCGACCTGTGAAAGATTTAAAAGCTGCAGCGGATACTCTTAAAGATGGTACGGAGCCTAAGATGATTACTGTCAGAACACATGACGAACTAGGTGATACATGTGAGGCTTTCAATAATATGCAAGCTGCCTTATTGAAGGCACGTGAAGAACAGACCGTTTACGAAGAGCGGAGGCGGGAAATGATTGCTGGTATTTGTCATGATATTTCCACACCGCTTACCTCTGTAAAAGGGTATGCTAGTGGTATACTTGAAGGAGTTGCCAACACAGAAGAAAAACGAGCGAAATATGTACAGCGGATTTATGATATGGCGGGCCGGATTGAACATTTAGTTACCATGTTATCTGATTTTTCTAAGTTGGAATTAAAACAAATTCACTATGATCGGCATATCTATGTATTAGATGATTTACTACGAGAATATGTTGCCAGTCGTCATCTTGATGAACATGAACATATCCATTTATATGAAACATATGATGCCGCTGATGGCATGATTGCCATTGATCGAGAGCAATTTTACCGCGTTTTAGATAATCTTGTATCTAATAGCTTGAAATATAGGAATGGTGACTCTGTCGCTATCGACATAGCAACGACCAGAACGACTGATGGTTATAGAGTGAGATTTTCTGATGATGGGCGAGGTGTATCTACAGAGGAATTACATCGTTTGTTTGATATCTTTTTCCGTACTGATGAGGCGCGTACAGAAGTGGCTAATGGCAATGGCATAGGTTTAGCTATTGTAAAACAAATTGTTGAAGATATGAATGGTGTTATTTACGCTGAACATAATGAAAGCGGTACTGGATTATCTATTGTGATGGAATTCCCTCGCATAAAGGAGTAATGTATGGGTAAAGTTTTGATTATTGAAGATGATATGGGCATCTATGAACTTGAACGTGATTATTTGGAAATTGAAGGCTTTGAAGTCGATATTGAAACAAATGGTATAGATGGCTTGAATAGGGCGCTTAATAATGAGTACGACCTCATACTACTTGATATTATGATTCCTAAAAAGGATGGATTTTCTGTTTGCCGAGATATTCGAAAAGAAAAAGAAATTCCCATTATCATGGTTAGTGCTAAGCGAGAAGATATTGATAAGATACGAGGCTTAGGTCTAGGTGCCGATGATTATATGATTAAACCCTTTAGTCCTGCTGAATTAGTAGCTCGGGTGAAGTCGCATATTCAGCGTTATAACAGAATATGTAATAGCTTGAGCCCCATGATGGTGGCCATTGATCCAAAGATTTCTGCAGGCAGTTTAGAAATTATGTTAGATTCACATCAAGTTTTTTTAGGTGGCGCCGAGGTGAATCTAACACCGCGAGAATACGATATCTTAGTACTTCTTGCATCTACGCCTAATCGTGTGTTTACCAAAGAAGAGGTTTTTGAAAGTATTTGGGGGATTGATTCTTTAGGTGAGACATCTACAGTTATGGTTCATATTAATAGATTAAGGGCAAAAATTGATAAACAATTCCGAGATGAGGAATATATTGATACTGTTTGGGGCATAGGGTATC
Organism: Veillonella sp.; assembly: GCA_022737715.1. Lineage (GTDB taxonomy): Bacteria > Bacillota > Negativicutes > Veillonellales > Veillonellaceae > Veillonella. The sequence continues at coordinate 298 of JAIITD010000052.1, read as the reverse complement.
GTTTTCACAAATGGGATAACTACAAAAAAATATAGACATAAACAATCTTTATACAAGCGTATAAGAAAAAGGCTGGAGCACGTGGCTCCAGCCTTTTAGTGTAAGATAATGACCATTAGAATGCAGGAACAATTGCACCTTGGTATTTATCTTGAATGAATTTTCTGATTTCAGGGCTATGAAGAGCTTCCATCAATTTCTTGATGCGAGGGTCATTTTCATTGCCTTTAAGAACAGTTACGACGTTTACGTAAGGGGAATCGTTGGATTCGATGAACAATGCATCTTTACCAGGGTT
>JAIITD010000245.1 GCA_022737715.1 Veillonella sp. | reverse complement strand
GTCACCCATATGGGTGACACCCTGTTGTTGTTACATTATTATAAATTATAATACACTAACACCTTTTAAAGAGTAAGCTGTATTTTTAGGTTGTTCCACTTGGAATTCGTAGTCAGGAACAACTGGCATCTCTGCATTGATACCAGGAGCTTGATAACGATCTCGATCTGTTGGAACACGTTTATATGGTAATTGTTCAAGCAAATCTTTTATAACCTTATTCCATACGGATTTATGTGTTGGCATAGTTAAGGTATCATCGATTTGATTGAAACCACTACGGATGGTGTGAACCACACCTTCCTTGGTATCGTAGAAATAAATCATAGCAGATACTTTTGCTTGGATATGAATGTCATCGCTATCATCATGATAGTATTGACTGAGATAGGATGTTGGTAATTGTACATATATATCTTGCATTGGGACAGGCATAATAACAATTTCAGAATGTTGTGATGCGGCCACTTCTGCTAAATCGACTGCTGTAATTTGCGTCAATGGTGTATTTGTACTCACCACAGCTGTGTCGTAGTAAGGATAGCGCAAGACATTTGCCACTGAATCAGATAGATATTTACCAAAGGCAGCTGTATTTTCGTTACGTAATGTTGTTGGTACTACAAGTGTTACTTTGCGAGATGGGAAATTATCTAAATGACCATCGTAATTAGCTTTGCCAACAGTAGTAGGCGTGTTAGATGTGGTTGATGTAATTTGAATAGGCGACGTTTTTATGGTACCAGGATCTGGAATGATTTTTACTGGTGCTATTGGAATAGAACGGGCCTTGGTTGTTTGTGTATCAACATTTGCCGCATTAGCTATTGTGAAAGTTGAAACAAATGCTAAGGCGAGACAAAAACTGATACGCATGGTTGCTTCTCTTAAGTTCATATTCAGCTCTCCTTGATATAAATATAATCAAAACTATATGTTACAGTATACCATAGTTGCAATAAAAAAGAAGCAAGCCTCAGCTTGCTTCTTACTGTGGTGGACGATGACAGGATCGAACTGCCGACATCCTGCTTGTAAGGCAGGCGCTCTCCCAGCTGAGCTAATCGTCCATGTGGTGACCCGTCCGGGAATC
>JAIITD010000051.1 GCA_022737715.1 Veillonella sp. | reverse complement strand
CGAGTCTATATAGACTCGGTTAATAAGACGTTCAAGTTAAAGATTATATTAGTTTACCTTTGTTAAGTAATCGATTTGATCTTGCGTTAATGCATCTAAATTGTAGCCCATAGAGTGCAATTTGATTTTTGCTACTTCTTCATCAAGTTCACGAGGCAATACATATACTTTTGGTTCCATGTTTTTACCATTATTCAATACATGTTCAGCAGCCAATGCTTGCATAGCAAATGACAAATCCATAATTTCAGCAGGATGACCATCGCCTGCTGCTAAGTTTACAAGACGACCTTCAGCCAATACATAAATTTTGCGACCATCAGCCATTGTATAGCCTTCAATATTTTGACGAACACGTTCATGGCTAACTGCAACTTGTTCTAAATCATGAACATTAACTTCGCAGTCAAAGTGACCCGCATTACAAAGAACAGCTTTATCTTTCATAACTTCGTAATGTTCTTTTACGATAACATCTTTACAGCCTGTTACAGTACAGAAGATATCACCGATTTTAGCAGCTTCTATCATAGGCAATACAGTAAAACCATCGAATACTGCTTCAATAGCTTTAATAGGGTCAACTTCTGTAACAAATACGTGGGCACCTAAGCCTTTAGCGCGCATTGCAACGCCTTTACCGCACCAGCCATAACCAGCGACAACAACATTTTTACCTGCTACTGTAAGGTTTGTAGTACGCATAATACCATCCCATACAGATTGGCCTGTACCATAGCGGTTATCGAATAAGTATTTGCAGTTAGAATCATTAACAGCAATCATAGGGAATGTCAATTGTTTAGCATGTTCTAAGGCATATAAACGATGAACGCCTGTTGTAGTTTCTTCACTACCACCTAACAAGCGTTCTTTTGCATCAGTACGTGTTGTGTGTAATAGGTTAACAAGATCCCCACCGTCATCGATGATAATATGAGGTTTATGATCCAATGCTTTGTTGAGGAACATAAAATATTCTTCATCGGTACAATCGTACCAAGCATATACAGTAAGGCCCATATCAACAAGGCCTGCTGCTACATCATCTTGGGTAGAAAGAGGATTAGAACCAGTAACGATAACATCAGCACCACCACGTTTTAAAACGGTTGCAAGGTATGCAGTTTTAGCTTCCAAGTGAACGGAAACAACAATTGTTTGACCTTTGAAAGTTTGTTCTTTTTCAAAACGGTCGCCCAATGTATTTAATGTAGGCATAAAATTAGAAACCCATTCAATTTTTTTACGGCCTTCAGCAGCGAGATTAATGTCTTTAATTAATGATTGCATATGTACCCCTTCATTTGTAAATTAATAAATTATATACAAGTTATGGAAAGAACTTACTTCAAAATGATAAGTATTTATATAATTCCATTGTGAAAACTATTTACTTTCAACAACGGATTGTAAACGAGCAATAGACTCTTGATAATTTGGTGTTAAAACACCTTCTTCAGTAATAATAGCTGTTACTAGTTCATGAGGTGTTACATCAAAAGCAGGATTTAATACATGAATACCTGTAGGCGCGGATGGCACACCTTGGAATGACAATACTTCATCATCAGCACGCATTTCAATAGGAATGTCTTTACCATCTTTGAGTGTAAAGTCAAATGTACTATATGGAGCAGCCACATAAAATGGAATATTATGAAATTTTGCAAGTACTGCTAATCCATAGGTACCAATTTTATTGGCTACATCACCTTCCGTAGTAATACGGTCGGCACCGACGATAATAGCATCGATTAAGCCTTGTTGCATTGCATAGGCCGCCATATTATCAGTCTCTAGTGTAACAGAAATGCCATCTTCATGGAGTTCAAAAGCCGTTAAACGGGCCCCTTGTAATAAAGGACGCGTTTCGTCGGCGTACACCATTTCCAATTGGCCTTGCTCATGTAGTTTACGAATCACACCGAGTGCAGTACCAAGGCCACCTGTAGCCAAAGCACCAGCATTACAATGTGTCAAAATTCGTAAATTCTGTTTGCCTTTAAATAAAGAGGCACCATTAATAGCCATGCGTGTGTTGAGCTCAACATCCTCTGTATGTATAGCTATGGCCTCTTGCGTGATGCGGTCTACAATTTCATCCATAGACGTAAATGAATGGGCTTTCACAATAGCTATAATACGATTAACAGCCCAAGCTAAATTAATCGCCGTAGGTCGAGTTTCCTTTAATTCTTCACTCCACTCATAAAAAGCTGATAGTTGTTCAGAAAAAGGAACCTCTAAACGATTTGCCTCCTCAGCCGCTAGAATAAGGCCATACCCTGCAGCAACACCGATAGCAGGAGCTCCACGGACACGAAGCATCTTAATCGCCTCTGCCACTCGTCGCCAATCGGTACAATGTATATATTCCACCTGAGTCGGCAATTTTGTTTGATCTAATAAAATGAGCGTACCATCACGCCATTCAATATTTTTCATGAGACCTCCCTCCACATTGTCGTATCAAAATGGATACAATCTCTTATAATTTAAAGCCACCGTATTCAGCCATGCGATGATGCGCAGCGTAGTCTGCATTCATATCGATAGCCTCAATTGTACCTAAGATAAGAGCTTTTAATTGAGATGCCATTTCACCCATCATTTCAACTACTTCACTGTGAGTAAGGGCATTTTCAGAAATGCCAGCAGCGTAGTTAGTAATCATGGAGATTGTTATATACGCCATTTCTGCTTCGTTTGCAAGATTGACCTCTGGTACATTCGTCATACCTACCGTATCGCCACCAAGCATGTGAAACATCTTAATCTCTGCAGGTGTTTCAAAACGTGGACCTTCTGTACATACATAGGTACCGCCATTATGAATAGACAATTTTTGTTCTTTACCTACAGATTCAATGATTTGACGTAGTTTAGGGCAATATGGATTGGTCACATCTAAATGTGCTACCGGACGGTCACCACCTTCATAGAATGTAGTGATGCGATTTTTTGTAAAATCAAGGAATTGATCTGTTAACACAAAGTGACCAGGCTCAAAATTCTTATTCAAAGAACCTACAGCAGTTGTAGAAATAATAAATTTAACACCTAGTTTTTTTAGCCCCCAAATATTGGCACGATAATTAATTTTATGCGGAGGGATTGTATGGTCTTTACCATGACGAGCCACAAAAATTACGGTTTTGCCTTTATATGTACCTTGTACATAATCGATTTCTCCATAAGGAGTCATCAAGGATTCTTCATGAATATTTTCAAATATAGACGGATCATAAACACCTGTTCCGCCAATAACACCGATTGCACTCATAGTTGCCTCCTATTAAAAATACTCTATCTTTATATTTTCGCATATAATGATAAAACAATCTATACATAAATCCTATTATTGAATAGGTCCTTTAGGTGTAAACATATCTTCTAGTTCTTTTTTAGAGAAATGATATTTTTCGTTACAGTAATGACAAACTAATTCTGTTGTTTCATCTTCTAAGAGGGATTTCTTATCATCTTCACGCAATGTCATAAGAACGCCAGCGAATCGATCCCGACTACAACGACATTTAAAAGATACTGGTTCGTTATAGACTTCGTTAACTGTAAGTCCATCTAATACCTTTTCAACAAGGCCTTTACCATCAGGATGGGCTTTTAAATATTCCGTAACAGGTCCTAATTCATTAATATTCTTTTCTACCATGGCCAATGCAGCATCGATAGCATCTGGCAAAGCTTGAACGATAAAACCACCCGCTACAATTGTATGGTAATCAGGGTCTACGAGAACGCCTAGGCTAATTGTAGAAGGCACTTGTTCAGATGTGTATAAATAATACGCTAAATCCTCTGCCACTTCACCACTTTGAATAGGACTGGTAGATGTATAGTCTTGAGCCAATTTAGTAAATCTTGTAACTTGTACTTCGCCATGGTGGCCGACAGCAGCACCTACGTCGAGTTTTCCAGCACGTTTTAATGGCACATCCACATGTGGCTCATCTACATAACCGCGAACAGTATTATCGGAAAATGCATCGACATGTACAACACCGAGTGGGCCATCACCTTTAATACGAAGGCTGACATTCTCATGATTTTTAAAATCACCAGCCAATAATATAGCCCCCGTCATAGCGCGACCTAAAGCAGCTGTTGCGACAGGCCATAAGTCATGACGCACACGTGCAGTCTCTACCGTATCCGTAGTAACAGCTAATGACATACGCACACCTTCACGGGTAGTAAAACGTTTTATATAATCCATTTAATCATTCCTTGTTTATAATCAAATTTTTATGTAATAACACACTTTAGTGCTTATATAGTATAGCATGATATCTATATATTTTCCATTATCATAGAACGTATGTTTGTTTAGTTGAATTTTACTTCAAAAGAACATATTTTCGATATAAAAAACACTCAGTATCATATGATACCGAGTGTTTAGTAACGTTGATTTAGATTTGATCGATGAGATTAACCATTTCAATGGCACCCATAGCGCAATCGTAACCTTTATTACCCGCTTTTGTACCAGCGCGTTCAATAGCTTGTTCAATATTTTCAGTTGTTACTACACCGAACATAACAGGGATACCTGTTTCTAAAGAAACGTGAGCAATGCCTTTAGCCACTTCATTACAAACATAGTCATAATGTGTAGTGGCACCACGAATAACAGCACCTACACAAATAACAGCATCATAACGACCAGATAAAGCTGCTTTTTTAGCAATCAAAGGAATTTCATAAGCACCAGGAACCCAAATAACCGTAATATCTTCTTGTTTAACATCGTGACGCAATAAGCAGTCTTCTGCGCCACCAATCAATTTAGATGTAATGAACTCATTAAAACGAGAACCGATAATAGCAAATTTCTTACCAGTACCAACCAAATTACCTTCTTGAACCATCATGTTATAGCCTCCTATGAATGATTAGCTTACCTATCTAAGTTAGTAAAGAAAAATTAGTCCTCTAACATATGACCCATTTTTTCTTCTTTTGTTTTTAAATAACCTGCATTAAATTTGTTTGCAGGAATAATAAGAGGTACACGTTTGTGTACATCAACACCCCAGTGTTCTAAGCCATGGCGTTTTTCAGGGTTATTCGTCAATAAACGGATACTCTTAATACCTAGGAAACGAATGATTTGAGCCGCTAAGGAATATTCGCGCATATCTGCAGGGAATCCTAATTGTTCATTTGCTTCTACTGTATCGAGGCCTTGTTCTTGCAATGCATAGGCCTTAATTTTATTTGTTAAGCCAATACCACGGCCTTCTTGACGCATGTACACAACAACGCCCTTGCCTTCTTTTTCGATGGAACGTAATGCATTGTCTAATTGTTCGCCACAGTCGCAACGTTTAGAACCAAATACGTCACCAGTTAAGCATTCAGAGTGAATGCGTACAAGCACATCTTCACAATCTTGTACATCGCCTTTAACGATTGCAAGATGTTCTTTGTGGTCTAAATCATTTTTAAATACGAAAATATTAAAATCGCCAAATTTTGTTGGTAATTTGGAACAAGCGCCCAATTCAATCATATCTTCGTGTTGTTTACGATACTCAATGAGTTCTGCTACGGACGCAATTTTCAAATCATGTTCCTTAGCAAATTCAACTAAATCAGGTAAACGTGCCATATCGCCATCATCTTTAGTGATTTCACAGATAACAGCAGCCTCTTGTAAACCGGCAAGACGGCAAAGGTCTACAGATGCTTCTGTATGGCCTTGGCGCACGAGAACGCCACCTTCTTTATATACCAATGGGAATACATGGCCAGGTCGACGGAAATCAGCTGGTTTTGCATTTGGATCCAATAGTTTTTGAATCGTATACGCCCGTTCTGCAGGAGAAACACCTGTTGTAGTATCTACATGGTCTACGGTAACAGTAAATGCAGTTTCATGATTATCTGTATTCTTCGTAACCATAGCAGGAATACCAAGGCGTTCCAAGGCTTCTCGTCTCATTGGTGTACATACGATACCGCGTGCATATTTAACGAAAAAATTAATGTTTTCTTGAGTAGCAAACTCGGCAGCGATAATCAAATCACCTTCATTTTCGCGACTTTCATCATCAACGATAATAACAGGTTTACCAACTTTCATATCTTGAAGAACTTCTTCAATTGTGTTCAATGTATAATTCATGGAGACAACTCCTCCTTTTACATAAATCCGTTCTCTACTAATAGAGATTCCATGGATTTTTTGGACTTACTTGTATGTGTAGGCTCATCTAAAGTCATGAAATGACGAATATAACGGCCTGTAATATCTGTTTCTAAATTTACCACTGTACCAATCGACGCATGTCCTAGCACAGTTTCGCTTAACGTATGGGGAATGATAGATACAGAAAAGGTCGATTCTGTTCTCTCCATAATCGTTAAACTAATGCCATCGATTGTAATAGATCCTTTATAAATGACATAATCCATAATCGACTTTGGCGCAGAAATGGTAAAAATAATTGCATTATCTGTGCGTTTCATATTGACGATACGACCTGTACCATCCACATGTCCAGCCACGATGTGACCGCCAAATCTTCCATTAGCAGCCATCGCCCGTTCGAGGTTAACTGGCTGGTTTACCTTTAAATTAGTAAACGTCGTCATGCTAATCGACTCAGGCATCACATCTGCCGTAAATTGATGATTACCAATTGACGTTGCTGTTAAACAAACGCCATTAACCGCCACAGAATCACCGATTTTTAAATCATCAAAAATTTTATGACCACCAATCGTCAATAGTAAGGATTGAGCTCCCTTTTTAACGCTTACTATTTTGCCAACTTCTTCAACGATGCCTGTAAACATAAGAGCCCTCCCTTCCTACACGATAAGATTCTATGCGAATATTATTATCTAATATTCGCGAACTAGCAAATTCGAGTCTAGGTGCATCCTGTAATGTAGCAAAACCTGTACCACCTACAGCAGATGTACTATTCGTTCCACCTATGACAAGATTGCCTATATAGGTAACTATTTTATCGAAGGCCAATGCTTCAACAAAAGAACTGATAATGGTGGAACCACCTTCAATAAGCACTGATGTGTATCCTTGTTTCCCAAGATGTTCCAAACACGCTTGAATATCTATCTTCTTAATATCTATAGCTACATCAGTGGTACGTCCTTGACGCACTGATTTTGTTGGGAGTTCCTTCACAATCGCTCCAGCATTAGCCAAAGCAATTCTACGTTGCTCTGGACAACCTTTCGCTACATAAACGATAACCTTGCGATTGGGTATCGTAAATACCTTTGCGTCAGTTGGCGTGCGCCCTTGACTATCCAAGATAACAATATCTGGCTGATGTACCTCTAATGTATTATCTATCGATACATCATTTGTGTCGATAACAGCTTGATATAATTCATCTCTAGTCAGTCTACAGTTAAGTAAAGGATCATCCGCCAATATAGTACCAATCCCAACAAGCATTGCATCATGAGTTGCTCTTAGCACATGCCCATCCTTACGGGAACTTTCATTCGTAATCCATTGGGATTGACCGGTGAAAGTAGCGATTTTACCATCTAGAGACATAGCACTTTTTATGGTTACAAATGGTTTATGTGTTTGAATAAATGTAAAGAAATGTTCGTTCATTGCAATACATTCATCAGCACATATATCTGTAGTCACCTCTATACCTGCATCGGTAAGAATTTGAATACCCTTACCAGCCACTAGCGGGTTTGGATCGGTACTACCAATCACAACGCGAGCAATACCAGATTCTACGACACGCTTAGCACATGGCGGTGTCTTTCCATAATGAGCACACGGCTCGAGGGTTACATATAAGGTAGCCCCCCTAGCATGTTCTCCTGCTGCATCTAAAGCATGCACTTCCGCATGAGCCTCACCAGCCTTATGGTGATACCCTTCGCCAACTATTGTATTATTTTTTACTACGACGGCACCAACCAAAGGATTTGGCGATGTATGTCCTGTTGCCATTTTTGCAAGACAAATGGCACGTTTCATATATAATTCGTCGTTCATCATAATACCTCAATAAAAAAAGGACTATTCACATAGTCCTTGGAGCATCATACATACACATGAAAACATGTGGTATCGTCTTTTCTCATCCAGACTCTACTGTCGGTATCGGAATTACACCGATTCATGCCATATGGCTCGCGGACTATAACCGCCGGTAAGGAATTTCACCTATCCCCAAAGACTTATCATATTAATTTATATGTTTATAGTACCACTTTTATGATACTTTCGCAAGATTATACAGCAGTTAATGAGAAAAACTATTAAATCTATTAATAATTGATATTTTTCATAGAAATTACACCAACTTAGTAATGTATACATAATTTTGTGATATTCCTCACATAATAAGGGTGTGTAAAGTACTAGAATTTGTATATAAAAGAAAGAAATAAATATTAATCAATATTAATTACGAATTAGGAGTGATAGTATGTCAAAAAAACGTATTTCTGACGTTCTTATAGAAGTATTAGCTGATGCAGGCATCGAAAGAATTTATGGTATTACTGGTGATAGTTTAAACTCCGTAAACGATAGCTTACGTCGTAATGGCAAAATTCAATTTGAACATGTGCGCCATGAAGAATCTGCAGCCTTTGCTGCCGGAGCAGAGGCTTTATTAACAGGTAAATTAACCGTATGTGCTGGTAGTTCTGGTCCTGGTAATCTCCATTTGATCAACGGTCTCTTTGATTGCCATCGCAATCGTGTACCAGTGCTCGCTATTGCCTCTCATATTCCACAATCCGAAGTAGGTCTCAACTACTTCCAAGAAACACATCCAGAAAATTTATTTAAAGAATGCTCTTGTTTCTGTGAACTCGTTTCTAATCCAAAGCAAATGCCTGAAATTCTATTCCGTGCTATGAATGCTGCCGTTGGCAATCGCGATGTAGCCGTCATTGTTCTACCAGGTGATGTAGCCGTTATGGAAACAGAAATTAATGAATTACCTACATGGCATGCGCCTAAATTGCCACGCGTAATTCCTCAAACTGAAGATATTTTAGAAATGGTGCAACATATTAACAATGGTAAACGGATTACACTTTTCTGTGGTGCTGGTTGTGCCGGTGCGCATGACGAAGTGGTTGCACTTGCTTCTAAATTACAAGCCCCTGTTGTACATGCCTTCAGAGGCAAAGAATGGGTAGAATGGGATAATCCTTATGATGTTGGCATGACAGGTTTGCTTGGTTATACATCCGGTTACCGTGCTATTGAGCAATGCGATACACTTATCATGCTCGGTACCGATTTTCCATATCGTCCGTTTTATCCTGAAAATGCTAAGGTAATTCAAGTAGATATCAATCCATCTGCTCTTGGTGCACGCGTTCCATTAACACAAGGTATCATCGGTTCTGTAAAAGATACATTACACGAACTACTCCCTCACCTTACACAACGTGATGATACAGAATTCATCGATACAGTACGCAAGGCATATACTAAATTCCGTAATGATTTAGACAGCTATGCTGTTGCCGAACCTGATGGTGTAGCAATTCACCCTCAATATTTCGTAAATCGCCTTAATAAATTGGCTGCTGATGATGCCATCTTTACATTCGATGTGGGTACTCCTGTTATCTGGACAGCACGCCATGTCAAAACAAATGGCAAACGTCGTATCATTGGATCCTACAACCACGGTTCCATGGCCAATGCAATGATGCACGCAATAGGCGCTCAAAATGCATGTCCAAATCGCCAAGTTATCTCCCTATCTGGGGACGGCGGTTTCACCATGATGATGGGCGAAATGTTGTCATTAAAACAATTAAATCTTCCTGTGAAAGTATTCGTATTTAACAATGAAGAACTTAGCTTCATTGCCATGGAAATGAAAGCATCTGGTTACCTAGATTATGCTACAGACTTCGTAAATCCTGATTTTGGTAAACTTGCCGAAGCAGCTGGCATCAAAGGTATTAGCATTACAAACTCTAGCGAAGTAGATGAAAAAATCAAAGAGGCCTTAAACTATAATGAAGGTCCTGTTATTATCAACGTTCGTGTAGATAAACAAGAACTTGCTATGCCTCCAAAAATTGCATACCAACAAGCAAAAGGTTTTAGTAAATACTTAATCAATGCCATCCTTGATGGCCGTGGTACAGAACT
>JAIITD010000050.1 GCA_022737715.1 Veillonella sp. | reverse complement strand
TGGCACCTCCTGTTAATTAACCTCCGCCGCTTCATCCTTCGGGTCACCCAAAATTAGGCACAGTACCGAAGTCCACTGACGTGCATATTTTTCATACTTAGTAATTTTAACAAAAAAATATTCTAAAAGCAAGTAAAGAGTCAGTAATTATAAAAGAATTACTGACTCTTTATATAACAGTATATATCTACAATAAAAGACTTATGATTTTTACTCGAATCTAGATATATTTTATATTAGTTATTACGTATTGCTTCGATCATCTTCGCTCTATCAGGAGCCCCAAATACAGCAGATCCAGCAACTAACATAGTGGCACCTGCATCCTTAATTGGTATGCAAGTAATATCGTTAATACCACCATCAACCTCTATAACAGCATCATTATTACCAGCTGAATCCAATAAAAGTTTCGCTTGTTTTACTTTTTCTACAGCCCGTGGAATAAAGGATTGTCCTCCAAATCCTGGATTGACGGACATGATTAAAATCATATCCAAGTCTCCGGCCACATCTTCTAACATCGAAACTGGTGTCCCTGGGTTGAGCGCAACCCCTGCTTTCATACCAGCGGATTTAATCTGCTGTATCAATCGGTGCATATGAGGAACTGTTTCTTGATGAAAGGTAAAGTACTCAACACCAATTTTTGCATATTCTTCAACATAATCAGCCGGATTAGTGACCATCAAATGTACATCAAAAGGCAATGCAGTATGTGGGCGGATAGCTTTTACAATAGGTGCACCAAATGTAAGATTAGGCACGAAATGTCCATCCATAACATCGATATGAAGATAATCAGCACCAGCAAGTTCAATACTTTTAATTTCATCACGCAATATCGAAAAATCTGCGGATAACATAGATGGAGCTATTTTAATCATTTTAAAACCTCTTTCTTTGGTTTTGTATATCTTTTCGAATATTCGTGTACGCATCATAGCGACTTTCAAAAATTTTATGATTTGCCAAAGCCTCCTTGATACCACAAATCGGTTCATGCTCATGATAACAAGGATTAAATTTACAAGCTTCTACATAATCAGAAAATTCAGGAAATAATGTAGGTAATCGTTCTAATGTAATATCAGTAAATTCAATAGAACTAAAGCCAGGTGTATCCATGATAAATGAATCAGCATTTAAACTAAATAATGAGGCATGACGTGTTGTATGCTTCCCACGTTTAATCTTATCGCTTATCTCACCCGTCTGGAATGCAAATTTTTCATCCACTGCATTTAAGAGGCTACTTTTACCAACACCGGAAGGTCCTGCAAAAGCAGTAATCTTGTGTTGCAAATGATTGCGTAATTCATCAATACCGATATGATTTATGGCAGATGTAGTGATAACATGATATCCAATCGATTTGTACTTATCGATTAATGCATCTGTCGATGCATCACCTACATCGCACTTATTTATGCACAATATGACTGGTATATCAGCATGTTCAATCATTACTAACATTTTATCGAGTAATAACTCATTAATGTCAGGATTATGAGAAGCAACAACAAGGATAACTTGGTCGATATTAGCGACAGCAGGACGTATCATTGAATTGTGACGTGGCAAGATAGTCTCAACGAATCCATCTTCTGAAAACTCTACACGATCACCTACAAGCAAACTATATTTCGACTTTTTAATACGTCCCCGCACTTTACATTCATGAATGGTTCCAAATTCATCTTGAATATAAAAGTAACCATTCATATTTTTAATTACAATACCTGTACTCATACGCCCTCTACAACGCAGTATCTTGAACTAATGCACCATTTAGGTACACCTGTATTCGAACATTGCCCACACCAGATACATTTTTTACGATACGGTCACCAGGTTTATTTGTATCATCGTATATAACGGAAGATCCATCATCATCCTTTACGACAATTTTGACTTCTTGATTTTTAGAACCAGACGGTACAGTTATATCTACAGTCCCTTTCGTTCTATTAGAAGAGCTTTGCTTAGAGTCGTCTTTTTTGGAAGAATCTCCCTTTAATTCAGTAGCTAAGTTCAAGCTACTACCTTCAGAAACCTCTTCACCAGCTTTTATACTTTGTTCTGTAACAATTGATTTATCATCTACTGAACCAGCAATCTGATTAACACCAATATTGTTAGAACTCAATACTTGGCGAGCATCTTTCAAGGTCATACCAACGAGATCTGGCATTTTAACCTTCTTAGCTTGTGCTTTATTTACAACTAAATCAACAGTAGTGCCTTTGGATACCTTAGAATCACCAGAAGGACTTTGTGCAACTATAACATTATCAGGTTTTCCTTCAACAGATCCTTGTGTGATTTTACCCACAACTAAGCCTAAATCTTTAAGACGTTGACGTGCTTGATCTACGGTCAAACCAGAAAGATCAGGAACTGTAATATCACCAACACCTTTAGATACGACTAAATGTATAGTACGCTGTTCCTTAACTTTTTCCCCAGCACCAGGGCTTTGAGAAATAACTTGTCCAGCTGGAACATCTGTATTAGTTACCTCACTTGTCGATACTCGTAAGTGTTTATCCTCCAAAATATTTTTGGCCACAGAGACTTGTTTACCTACTACATTTGGTACATCAACAGTGGTATTACTCCAAAAATTACCATAACTCAAGAATGCACCTAAAAATGCAATCAAGAAAATAACGGCAGCACCAAGAACTATATATTTTTGTGGTATAGATGCAATCTTACTAAGCATAGATTTCTTTTTTTCCTCATTAGGCGTAGGATCATCGATATCACTGAAATCATCTAATGTATCTGGATCTACAGCCGGAATCATTTGTGTCGCAAAATCGTATGGTTCATGACGTTGTGTTTTTCCCATCGTAAAGCCTTGAGATAAACGTAAGTCCCCCATCATTTCAGATATGGAATCAAATCGATCAGCAGGATTTTTAGCTAATGCTTTCATCACAACCGCTTCTAACAATGGTGGTATCGAAGGATTATATCTTGTAGGTGGAATGACCTTTTCTCGTACATGTTTTAATGCTACTGCAATTGGTGTTTCCCCTTCAAAAGGAACCTTGCCAGTTAACATTTCATATAAAACGACACCTAAGGAATAAATATCTGTATTTCCATCGACAGGTTTTCCACTAGCTTGTTCTGGTGAAAGATAATGAGCAGACCCCATTATAGAATTTGTGTACATAACAGTGTTAGTGGTATTCATAGCACGTGCAATACCAAAATCAGTCACCTTTACACGACCTGTATTTGTAATAATTACATTATGTGGTTTGATATCGCAATGAACAATTCCCATTGCATGGGCATGTTCTAAGCCCTCACCGATAGCAATAGTAATCTTAACTGCTTCGTCAATGGATAATCGATGATGACGGGTAATATATTCTTTAAGTGTTTCTCCGTCTACATATTCCATAATGATATAATGCATGCCTTGATCATAGCCTACATCATACATATTCACGATATTAGGATGATTTAACTTGCCTGCAGCCTGCGCTTCTCGTTTAAATCGACTTACAAATTCATCGTCACTAGCAAAGTTTGAATGTAAAATTTTTATGGCTACTGGACGGCCTAATAAAGTATCTTCACCTTTATATACGTCGGCCATTCCGCCAACACCAATCTTGGTCAGGATACGATAGCGATTATCCAGCAATGTATCTTTAATCTTCATAATATTTATAACTCTCCATATCTAGATTAGATAGTTCCTACTATAATGGTAACATTATCACCGGCACCAGCATCATATACATCAGCAATCAATGTATTTAATACCTCTGTATTATCATCAATATTATGTAATACTTCTCGTATTCTTTCATCGCTAATATACCCAGATAATCCATCTGTACATAATAGAATTCGATCACCGGATTTTACAGGTAGTGTACCACTATCGACATGTAAATCTTCTTCAACACCGACGGCTCTAGTTAATAAATTACGTTGCGGGTGTACAATCATCTCTTCTTTTGTAATTTCACCAGCATCTAATAACTGTTGAACCATAGAGTGATCCGTGGTAATTTGCGTCAATTCATCATTTCTATAAATATAGAGTCTACTGTCGCCGACACTAGCCCAAAGTAGATTATCATCTACCTTAGCAACCACAACAGCAGTAGTTCCCATTCCACTAAGCCGTTCCTCTCGTGCCACACGATTAACTATGCGTGTATTCGCATGTAATATAGCATCAACCAAGGACGTTTCATTAATGGTAGGAGTAGATTGTAAATATTCTTTTATTTCATCAACAGCATAGGTGCTGGCGATTTCTCCGCCTCTATAGCCTCCCATGCCGTCAGTAACAGCACAAATATTATCACTAATAAAAAAGCGATCTTCATTCTGTTTTCTGACTAATCCAATTTTACTTAAACCTACGATATTATTCATGAATCTCCTCTTTCCGACCGTGGGCTACTTTTAATTGTCCACATGCGGCTTGAATAGCATCGCCCATTTCTTTACGAATTGTAACAGAAACACCATAAGAAGCGACAATATCCTTAAATATGTTCATATGTTTACTAGAAGGTTTATACAAATTAATATGTTCATTCCCATTTACAGGAATAAGATTTACATGACAATTAGGAAATGCCTTGCCAATGTTTCCTAACTCATGAGCTTCCTCTAACGATACATTAATTGAATCTATTAAAATATATTCAAATGTTATACGTCGCTGTGTTTTTTCATAATAATATTTTACAGCATCTAAAACCTCGTCTAATTTGTATCGAGATCCAACAGGCATAATCTTACGACGTGTTTCATCTGTTGTAGCATGTAAAGATAACGCTAATGTAATCGGAAGATCCTCATCTGCCAATTTATAAATATTAGGAACCCAACCACAGGTAGAAATAGTCATTTTTCTATAACTAATATCAAATGTCATAGGGTCGTGAATAAGTTTTAACGCCTGCAATACATTGTCATAATTTTGTAATGGTTCACCAGCGCCCATGACAACTAAAGAGTGAATATCTTCTTGTTTTAAAGCACTAAAGAGAACAACTTGACCTACAATTTCAGAAACCGATAAATCTCTAAATAATCCCCCTTGTGTAGATGCGCAAAAAACACAGCCCATAGCGCATCCAACTTGGGAGGAAACACATACAGAATTGCCATAATGTTGCTCCATTAGAACGGCTTCAATTCTGCTGTGATCAGTAAGTTCCAATAATAATTTCTGTGTTTTTCCATCAGGTGATACAGATTGAGTAATCACTTTAGGAATCGATATTATGCAATTAGAATCCAACCAATCTCTCAAGGTCTTAGGGAATTGTGTCATATCTTGAAATACAAAAATATGACGATGATATATGTAATCAATCAATTGTTTTGCACGAAATTTTTGAATTTTATGTTCCTCAAATAACGCTTGCAATTCAACCAACGATTTACCCAACAATTCAATCATGAGTGCTCCCATTCAAAGCTAACAACTTAGTTAAGAAATACGTTGCATTTTAACCATAAAGAAACCATCCATATCATCTGTTGGTGGATATGTTGTAATCATACCACTATTTGACTTAAGTGGGAAATCATCCGCCACAGGAATAATAGAAAACTCCTTATGTTTCTGTAAAAATGCCTCGACTACCTCTTCGTTTTCCTTGTAGTTTAATGTACAAGTGGAATATATTAAATATCCTTTTTCCTTAACAGTCATAGCAGCGCGTTCTAAAATCGCTAACTGTAATGGTGGTAATTCTGAAAGTATCGATTCCTGTTTTCGCCAACGCATATCTAGTTTCTTTTGAAGTATGCCTAACCCAGAGCAAGGTGCATCTACGAGCACACGATCAAAATACGAATTCAATGAATCTGGTAATTTTGTAGCATCCTGTACTTTTGTATGCACAATAGAAGCACCCAATCGGTCAGCATTTGAATTCATGAGTTCAATCTTATGTTCATGTATATCACAACTCATTAATGAACCTACATTATCCATTAAAGTTGCCATGTACATGGATTTACCACCTGGTGCAGCACAGCAATCTAATATACGCTCACCAGGTTGCGGATTTACGAGACGTGCTACTAGCATAGATGCCTTATCCATAAATGTAATATAACCTTTTATAAATGCCTCAGATTTTTCAAGGCTACCACGATGGCTATTAATATAAATAATATCCTCGTAATTAGAATCCTGTGTAACAGCCCAGCCTTGTTCATTTAACATAGTTAAACATTGTGGAATATCAATAAGAATCGTGTTAATACGTGCCGTCAATTTAGGCTGTTCATTAAACCATGCACATAAATCTTCTGTTTTGTCCCGACCAAACTCACGTATCCATAAATAGATAAGCCAAAGAGGAACATTGTAAATGAAAGAAATAGCTTCTATATCATTAGCTGCTAAATCTTCAATACCAATACTATCTTGTTCTCGTATAACGGATCTCAATATGGCATTTACGAAGCCAGATAACCCTCGTGTTAATTTCTTCGCTAATTTAACTGATTCATTAACTGCCGCACTTTCCGGTACCTTATCCATATAGATAATCTGATATATACCTAGTCGTAAAATTTCTACGACCATAGAGGACAATTTTTTTATAGGACGTTTGGCAAAATGTACGATAATAGCATCTAAATAATTGCGTCTACGCACCACACCGTATACAAGTTCTGTAAAGAAGCGTCTGTCTAAGTCAGTTAGATTATATTTTGAGATATAGTCCTGTAAAACAATATTAGCATAGGCGCCCTTACGATTGATATCAGATAATGCCTTTACAGCCAATAATCGTATATTCTGTTTTTGTCCGTTTTTAGCAATTTCGTTCATAGTTATCCTTATCAATCAGTAACTCTACAGCATCTCGTACCTTGTTAATATCAACAGTCGTATTACAACAAGGTCCATTAGGGCGTTCATTTAATACTCCGATAACAGGAATAGGAAATACATCAGCCATGCCACTTGCAAGATCTCGTTCACAAGCTATAGCAATAATCGCTTTAGGTTTCGCTTCTTTAACCTTCATACGAGCCAATGTACCACCAGTGACAACTATAAATTGACAACCATATTCCTTTGCGATTTTCAATAACCCTCCTACCTGACAGCGACCACATTGCTTACAGTTGTATACATCATGTGTCACCTTATGAATACAAGTGTTCTCTTGAAGACAATGAGGTGTTAATAGAAGAATGCGTTCAGGAGGTACTTTATATAAATTCATAACCACTAGATGATTAATTAAATCAATCATAGCTTGACGTAATTCATCTTTTTGTATGCCTATGAAAGCCTTTCCTAGCCCTAATGATAATGGGAAAAGTAAATAAATAAATCGATTAGCTATTCGTAAAACTATAGGATGAATATATCTAAAACCTAGAGAGGCAATAGCTAGAACAAACCAAAGTCCCCAAATACCTAATATTAAGAGTCCACCGATACTTTCACTAATAAAAGCTAAGTTGTATGATATTCTTTCTAATCCAGGCCAAACTATATACATTGAGAAGCCGATGATTATTGAAATGAATAAACAGGATAGAGCCGATAATTTTAAATATAATGGGTATCTTTTGTAAGATATATTACACTTCGTCAAATGCAATACCACCTTTAATTTGATGACCATTAATAAAATCTTGAGCACTAATACGCTTTTTATTTTCTGGTTGTACCTCTATAAGGAGAATAAAACCTTGATCACCAGTCGATACAACAAGTCCCTTTGCTGAATGCACTATAGTTCCAGGAGGTGCAAATTCTACAGAAATCTCATTGTTATTTACTACAATTGTGGCCATATTATTGTTTACAGATGTAATCTCAACCATTTGAGCAGACCAAATCTTTAACCGTTTCCCCTGTAAGAAAGAATAACATCCAGGTGCTGGATTTAAACCACGAATCAAGTTGACAATCTTATGTGCCGGTTGATGCCAATCAATAAGCCCCATTTCTTTTGTAATCTTAGAAGTATGGCTTGCTAAAGCGTCATCTTGAGGAGTGGCTGTAATTTCACCTTTCACCCATTTATCTAATACAGGAGAAATAGTGCGAGCCCCTAATTCAGCAATGCGCTCAAATAAAGCGCCTGTTGTTTCGTTTGGAAGTATATCAATTTCTGCAATATCGATAATATCTCCTGTATCTAAACCATCATCCATATGCATAATGGTAACCCCTGTTTTAGTATCACCTTTTAAAATAGCATAATGGATAGGTGCTGCCCCCCTATATTTTGGCAATATAGATGCATGGATATTAATACATCCATATTTAGGCAAACGAATAAGCCATGGTGGTAAAATCTTACCGTAAGCAATTACGACGATAACGTCTGGTGCAAGATCAATCAATTCCTTTTGAACAGCATCATCACGTAATGTTATAGGTTGATACACGGGCAAATCCAAAGATAACGCAGCTTCTTTAACTGGTGGCATTTGAATCTGCTTGCCACGTCCCTTTTGTTTATCGGGTTGGCAATATACACCTACTATAGAGTGACCAGCCTCAACTAATGCGCGTAACGTAGGAACAGAAAAATCTGGCGTGCCCATAAATACTATGCGTAATGGATTATTGTTAGACAATTTCCTTTTCCTCCGGATGATCTGCAATACGGCGTAAGTTTGTAGCTTTTTCAATAAATAAATGACCTTCTAAATGATCTATTTCATGTTGAAAAATTCTAGCCAAAAAACCTTCAGCTTTAATCATAACTTTTTTATTATGAGGATCGATACCTTTTACGGTAACCTTTTCAAAACGTTCCACATCTCCGAAATAACCTGGTACACTTAAACAGCCTTCTAGCCCAATTTGGCTTCCTTCACCATGAATAATTTCAGGGTTGATAAGCGCTATTAATCCACTACCAGCATGATCATCAACAACTATAATACGTTTGGATACATTAACCTGCGGTGCTGCCAATCCAACACCTTCCGTTTTATACATTGTGTCGGCCATATCTTCTATTAAAGCACGCATTTTTTTATTTACATGTTCTACAGGTTCTGCAACCTCTTTTAATATGGGATGTCCCGCTTTTACTACTTCAAGTACTGCCATATACTCCTCTTATCAAATAGGGTCTACATCGATAAGTAGACCTTCTTGTGTAAAAATCCAAGAATTATATATATAATCTTTTACGGCATCTAAATTTTCTCCGCGAATCATAATCGATAAACGATACATATCGCGAATCTTTTTAATGCCTGCTTCATAAGGACCATTAACATCAATCGATTGTGATTTAAAATTTGTTTCCAAATCATCTACAATTTTTTGAGCAATCGATTCAGCCATTTCTTCCTTCCCATGTCTTATAACCATATAAATCATTTCGCGAAATGGTGGATACCCTAAGTCCTTACGATTTACTATTTCTTCATTGTAAAAGCCCAAATAATCATGAGCCTTACTCTTTATTATAGCATAATTTAAAGGATTATATGTTTGTATAACAACACTGCCAACCTTATCACCACGACCCGCTCTTCCTGATGTTTGCGTTAGTAGATCAAATGCACGTTCAGATGCTGAATAAACAGGTATATTTAAGACAGAATCAGCCGTCAATATACCTACAGCTGTTACATCCTTAAAATCATGCCCTTTAGAAACCATTTGGGTCCCTAATAAAATATCATATTTATGGTTACCAAAATCTTGAAGAATTTCTTCGCCCATATCTTTATGCTTAGTTACATCTTGATCTAAACGCGCAATACGAGCGCCTTTAAAATGTCGGCGTAATTCTTCTTCAACTTTTTGTGTGCCAGAACCAAAGAATTTAATTCTTTTACTATGACATTTAGGGCATACTGAAGGAATTGGTTCATGGTGCTCACAATAGTGACACCGCAACTCTTCACCAGCTTGATGGTACACCATAGCAACCTCACAATGAGGACACATAATCGTTTCACCACAATCACGACACATGACAAATGTGCTGTAGCCACGACGATTTAAAAGAATAATCATCTGATTTCCATCCGCTAATGTACGCTCAATAAGATGTGTCATAGCATCGGAGAACACCGAGTAGTTGCCACGAATCATTTCTTCTTTCATATCTACAATTTGAACATTTGGCATCGGTTGATCAAAAATACGGGTTGGCAACTCTAATAGTTTATATTGTCCTTGTAAAGCCTTGT
>JAIITD010000049.1 GCA_022737715.1 Veillonella sp. | reverse complement strand
CAAAACCATATGGTTTTGCCTCTTAGCATGTTAATCAGCTACTAGTTAGTGATCTTTCTTCTTATCTTTTTTAGACTTAGATTGACTTGGTTTAGAATCGGTAGATTCTACCTTGGAGGATGAGTCATCATCTTTTGAGATTGCATCATTTTTATTCTTATCATCCTTTTTATCTTTGTCATCTTTTTTGTCTTTGTCGTCTTTTTTTGGAGCTTCTTTCACCGGATTGTAATGTCCTTCACTAACAGCTGCTTGAGCGCTAGCTGGTACATTAAAGTCGGAAGCAGGGGTATTGGCTAATGCGGCCGACATAAATTGTCTCCACATTACAGCTGGCGTTGAACCACCAGTAATACCTAATGTTTCAGATCCGTAGTCATCGCCAATCCAAACAGCAGCAACTAAATCAGGCGTATATCCAACGAACCAAGCATCTTTTTCATCATCTGTTGTACCTGTTTTACCAGCTGCAGGTCTACCGATAGCAGCATTGCCACCAGTACCACCATTAATAACAGATTCTAACATATCAGTGATGATAGCAGCATCTTTTTCTTCAACGACGCGCTTTTCTTGGATGGAATTTTCTTCCACCACTTGTCCGTTGCGGTCCACGATTTTTATGATTGCTGTAGGTTGAACCTTAACACCACCATTAGCGAGTACGCCATAAGCTTCTGCCATTTCCAATGGTGAAACACCATGAGTTAAACCACCGAGTGCTGTTGATAAGTTGTTATCTTCATCAGTTAAGGTAGTAATACCCATCTTCTTAGCTAAGTCGATAATCTTAGACATACCAACTTCATCAGCGATTTTTACAGCTGGTACGTTACGAGAATGTTGTAATGCATAGCGGTATGTAATATTACCCTCAAAGTTTCGTTCATAGTTTTGAGGACGCCATCCATTAAAATCAACAGGGCTGTCATCAACAATGGAACCTGGAGTTTTACCAGATTGAATAGCAGCTAAGTAAACGAATGGTTTCATAGCAGAGCCTGGTTGACGTTCCGCTTGTGATGCACGGTTAAAGGCATCATCTCCACGACCACCGACCATGGCAACAATATAACCATTATGTGGATTCATTGCTACGATAGCACCTTGTGGTTGGTGTAGACCATTTTGGTCAGTATACATAGTTGGTAGATTTTGCATTGCTGCAACCGCCGCATTTTGCGCATCCATATCGAGAGTGGTATAAATTTTTAAACCATCTTTGTAGATTGCATCATCACCATATTTTTCAGAAATTTGAGCAATTACGTAGTTGATAAAATAGGATGCATTGTTGTTTTCGTGAGTTTGCTCTTGTTTAGCAACCAAACCTAAATCTGCTTCGCGAGCTGCATCGGCTTTATCTTGTGAGAGGTAACCATACTTAACCATTTGGCCCAATACAACGGCTTGGCGTTTTTTACCAGCTTCTAAGTTGTTGAATGGGGAGTAGTAGTTAGGACTTTGAGGTAACCCAGCAAGCATAGCACATTGGGCTAATGTTAAATCGCGTACATCTTTACCAAAGTAAACATGAGCAGCAGATTGAACACCATAAGCCCCTTGACCAAAATAAATTTGGTTCATATACATTTCAAGGATTTCTTGTTTTGTATAGTGCTGTTCGATTTTAAGTGCTAATAAAGCTTCGGAAATTTTACGTTTGAGCGTTCTGTCTTGGGAAAGAAATGCATTACGAGCCAATTGTTGTGTAATTGTGGAACCACCTTCGGCTACACCACTATGCACAACATTAACCCAGATGGCACGTAAAATACCGATAGGGTCGATACCATGATGGCTATAAAAACGAGAGTCTTCAGTAGCTACAAAAGCATCTTGTAATTCTTTTGGTACTTCGTTAATTGGAACTGGCAAACGATTCTCTGTGGAATGAACCGTAGTAATTAAATTGCCATGTACGTCATAGATCTGAGACGATGCAGATGGTCGTACATTAGATACATCTGGAAGGTTAGACATGGTAGCACTTATAAATCCACAACCGCCACCGGCTACAATAAGAACAAGTAATAATACAATCATCCAAATCGTCTTTTTAGTTGATGCCTTTGGATTGCTCGGGTTAGGAGCTGGCTTACGACGAGCTCTCATATTTGAGTTATTACCCATAGAGTCACCTCTTTTTTAAAGTAAATATAACGTAAAATATATTACGCAGTTATAAATAGTATACCATAAAAGACATAAAACAAACACTATATATAATTGTGAAAGCCTATTTATAATGGTATACTATAGAGAACAGATTTTATGTAGGAGGATTTCCATGATTACAGCACAAGAACAAGTGCGCCAAATTACACATGGCGTATCTGGAATAATTAATGAAGAAGACTTAGTCAAAAAAATAGAACGATCTATTAAAGAAAATAAACCATTGATCGTAAAATTGGGCCTCGATCCTACGGCTCCTGACATTCATTTAGGTCATACCGTACCACTTCGTAAGCTTCGCTTGTTCCAAGAGTTTGGCCATCAAGTGGTTATTGTAATCGGCGGCTTCACAGCACGTATCGGTGACCCTACTGGTAAAAGCGTAACACGCCCACCACTTACTAAGGAAGAAGTATTAAAAAATGCGGAAACCTATAAGACTCAAATCTTCAAGGTACTAGATCCTGAAAAAACAATTGTACGCGATAATAGCGAATGGCTTGAATCCATGAACTTTGCCGATGTACTTCGCTTGGCAAGTTCTTATACAGTAGCACGTATGATGGAGCGCGATGACTTTGATAAACGCTACAAAGAAGGTCGTCCTATTGGCGTACATGAATTCATGTACCCATTGATGCAAGGTCAAGATTCTGTTGCATTGCATGCAGACGTTGAATTTGGTGGTACAGATCAAACTTTCAACTTACTAATGGGTCGTCACTTGCAAGATTTGGCAGGACAAGAGCCACAAGTAGTTATTACTATGCCATTGCTTGAAGGTCTTGACGGCGTTCAAAAAATGAGTAAATCCTTGGGCAACTACATCGGTATCGATGAAGCACCTAAAGATATGTATGGTAAAGCAATGTCTATTCCTGATGAATTGATGATGCGTTACTTCATGCTCGTTACAGATATGTCTATCGAAGATCAAGACGACATGGAAGAACGTTTGGAAAATGGCACATTACACCCACGTGATGCAAAAATGCAATTGGCAAAAACTATCGTTCGTTTATATCATGGTGAACAAGCAGCGCAAGAAGCGGAAGATGAATTTAAACGCGTATTCCAACAACATGCATTGCCAACCGATATTCCTGAATATGCTATTGATAAACCTAGCGAAGCAATTTTCGTACCACAATTCTGTACGGATGCTGGTTTGACTGCTTCTAATGGTGAAGCACGCCGCTCCATTAAAGCTGGTGCGTTCAAAGTCAATGGCGAAAAATATGGCGAAGAAAACCTAGTTCTTGAAGACGGTATGATCGTTCAAGTAGGTAAACGTAAATTTATCAAAATTAAATTTAATTAGTTGATAATTTTTTGAGTAAATAATATTAATATAGAAATAATAGGGAGCTGATATAATTAGCTCCCTATTATTTTGATAGAAGACTATTTTAATATTTTTACCCTTAAAAAACTTATAATCTAAAACTGTCTAGTATTAAGTGGAGTATAGCCTTGGAGAAATATAATAAATGAAGAAATCATTACAATTATTGCTATTTAAACCTATATCTTCTGATGCTACATATTTAATAAAAAATGAAACTATAAAATCAGCACTAACGTTATTTTGTATTGGTTGGATTACAGTGCGTGGATTGTATTTAATAAATGGAATTCATGTTAAAGCTTGGCAAAGTATTCATATTTCATATCTAGATACATTTGTTGGTTTTAATTTATCATCCTATTTAATTGATTTTACTTATCGATTATTTCTTTCTATTTTGATTGCATTTATATGTTGGATTGTTATGCGAATTTGGGTAAAAGTAGACTTTTTAAAAGTTTTCATGGTAACCCTAGTAATATCTGCATTAAATTTTTTTGTTACTATTCCTAATATTTTAGTTTTTAATCTAGTTAAGAAGCTTTCAATTGATAGTCCTTTTTGGGGAAAAACTATATATGATTTTGTTCATTTTCTAGTAGGGCTATTTGAAATTTATGTATACTTTCTATTTACTGTACTCTTATACAGATTAACTAATTTAAACAAATGGGGCATAGCAATATTCTTAGCCTTATTGCTAGTAGGCATATCTATTGTTTTTAAGCCTTTAGTAGCTTTTTTCAGTTGACTATTAAATAAAGAGGAATTTAATGTTTCAAGATTCAATACGATTATTAGTACATCCTAATAAAGAGACGATACTAGATATAATTCAAAGTGTTACATTTAAAGGTGCAATATGTTTATATACGCTGGCTTGGGTTATTTTGCGAATCATTATGGGGAATGCCGGTATTGATGTTCTTCATATTTTACCAATTCTTGATCATAAGCTAGTTTATGTTAATTACATAATAGTTTTTGTTGTAGATTATATTTACATAATGTTTAAAACTATAATATTAGCATCCTTGTTATGGTTATTATTAAAAAGGTGGCATTCAACCTCATTAAAAAGTTTTATTGTAATGACAATATATTCAATGGGGCTTTGCTTTTTATTTGCTAGTATAAAATTTTATCTTCAGTCTTATTTTTTGAGTCTGAATTACTTAGATAATAATTGGAGTTTTATAATGTGGAATATTGCCGGTCTATTTGGCAATATTTTAATTTTCTATTCTTGGATATTATACTTAATGATATTGTACCGATTAACAAATATTAATAAGTATCTATTAATCGTTTGCATCACAATAATTTGTTATGTATTCTATTCAACGCAAATAACTATATCCATATAGTAGTTTATAATTTAAATGGCCATCTTCTTGTATTTGTAGTATATATTTGAAAATATTCCCATAAAAATTGACATAATTTTGATTAGGGTATACTATTTATATGTAAAAGGTTTAATGTGTTGCACTAATTACAAACAGGAGGTTCTCACATGAATCGCGAAACAGCTTATGTATTATGGTTTGATGAATTAAAACGTGAAGACGTAAATTTAGTAGGTGGTAAATCCTCATCATTAGGTGAATTAACGTCCTCTACAAATGTACCTGTACCTTATGGTTTTGCAACAACTGCATATGGGTATCGTGAGTTTATGAAAGAAACTGGCCTTGAAGATCGTATTCGTCAAGAGTTAGATGATTTAGATGATGTAGAAAACTCTGCATTACTTCGCGAAGTTTGTACAAAAATTCGCCGCATGATTTGTCAAGAAGAAATGCCTGCTGCATTGGCTGAAGCTATTCGCAAATCGTATGAAGAACTAGGTGAAAAGGTAGGCGAAAAAGATCCATTCGTGGCTGTTCGTTCTAGTGCAACTGCAGAAGACTTACCAGATGCTAGCTTTGCTGGTCAACAAGATACATATTTAAATGTTCGTGGTGCAGATACAATCATTGAAAAAGTAAAAGAATGTTATGCATCTACATTTACAGATCGTGCAACATATTATCGTGTAAAACAAGGCTTTGACCATATGACAGTAGCGTTGAGTGCAGCTGTTCAAATGATGGTATTCTCCAAAGCTGCTGGCGTTATGTTTACGGTTGACCTTGTAACAGGTAATGACAACAATATCTTAATCGAAGGTTCTTGGGGCCTTGGTGAATATGTAGTACAAGGTACAGTTACACCAGATAACTTCCGTGTAGATAAACAAAAAATGGTTATCACTGATCGTATGATTAATGATAAAAATATTCGCCTTGTACGTAAAGCTGATGGCGATTGCATAGAAGAAATCGTACCTGCTGATGAAGCTAATAAACAAGTTATTTCCGATGAACAAGTATTGGAATTAGCTGAATACGCTAAAGCTATTGAAAAACATTATGGCTGTTACATGGATATGGAATGGGGCGTAGATGAAAGAAATGGTAAAATCTGGATTCTTCAAGCACGTCCAGAAACAGTATGGTCCAGAAAAGATAAATCTGAACAAACTGCAGATACAAGCGTAGCAACTACTACAGATCGTGAAATCGTAGTTAAAGGTTTACCAGCATCTCCAGGTAAAGCTGCTGGTAAGGCACATGTTATCATTAATCCTGAAGATATTGATGAGTTCAAAGAAGGCGAAATCCTTGTTACTGCTATGACAGCACCTGACTGGGTTCCAGCTATGAAAAAAGCCAAAGCTATCGTTACAGATGCTGGTGGTATGACTTGCCATGCGTCTATCGTTAGCCGTGAACTTGGTATTCCTTGTATCGTTGGTACTAAGAGCCGTAGCCATGAAGCTACAACTTCTATTAAAGAAGGCCAAATGATTACTGTTGATGCAACTAATGGTATTGTTTACGATGGTGTGTTAGAAGATGTTGTTAAACCAGCTGCACCACAAGAACAAGCTGTTGTAGCGAGTGAATATATCCCTGTAACGGGTACTAAGATTTACATGAACTTAGGCGATCCAGACTTGGCTGAAAAATACGGTGTATTGCCTTGTGATGGTATCGGTTTGATGCGTGAAGAGTTCATTTGGACTACTTTCATTCATGAACATCCATTACACCTTATTGAAACAGGTCGCAGTGATGTAGCTGTTAATACATTGGCTGAAGGTATGCGTAAAGTGTGTCAAGCGTTAGCACCTCGTCAAGTAGTAGTTCGTTTAAGCGATTTTAAATCTAGTGAATACCGCGATCTTAAAGGTGGCGATAAATTTGAACCACATGAATCCAGTGCATTACTTGGCTGGCGCGGTGCTTCTCGTTACTATGATCCTAAATACACACCTGCTTTCAAATTAGAATTAGAAGCAATCAAAAAGGTGCGTAATGAATTTGGTTTCAAAAACTTACAAGTTATGATTCCATTCTGCCGTACTGTTGAAGAAGCTGAACTCGTAACTAACTTGATGGCTCAAGAAGGACTTGTACGCGGTAAAGATTTCAAAATCTGGCTCATGGCTGAAATTCCAGCAAATATTATCCTAGCTGACCAATTCAACAAATACGTAGATGGTTACTCCATTGGTTCTAACGATTTGACAATGCTTGTTCTAGGTTGTGACCGCGATAATGAAACAGTCCAACACATTTATGATGAACGTAATTTAGCCGTTCGTAGAGCTATTCGTCATCTTATCGAAGTGGCTCATAAAGATGGTAAAACTGTATCCATCTGTGGCCAAGCACCAAGTGTTTACCCTGAACTTTGTGAATTCTTAGTTAAGAGTGGTATTGATTCCATCTCTGTTAACCCAGATGCGGTTAAAAATACTAAGAAAATGGTGGCTCAAATCGAGCAACGCATGATGATGGATGCACTTACAGGTCGTGGTCGTCAAGATGTAGAAGACCTTGAATGGTAATAAAGATATACTTTATTTGATGATGTAAAGAGGAGGCGAGAGCGCCTCCTCTTTTTCTAAAATGATACATAGGATATAATATTTATATGTGAAAGGAGGGACGGGTGTGAAACTTTCAAAACGACAAGAAGCAATAGCCCATATTGTACGTGAAAAAGGACCTGTTACGGGAAGTGCTATAGCGGAACATTTGGATGTGACACGATCTGCATTGCGTTCGGATTTAGCCGTGCTCACTATGATTGGCGTTCTCGAAGCAAGGCCTAATGTAGGATATTACTATGTTGGCTTGTCGCCAAAGGACCAAACTGCTGAAATTTTAAGGTCTTATAGTGTACATGATGTGCTTTCACAAGCCGTTATCGTATCGCCAGAGACCAATCTATATGATACAATCGTGACTATTTTTACAGAGGACGTGGGTACGATTTTGGTTTGCGAAGGTTCCTATTTACAAGGTGTTGTATCACGCAAGGATTTATTGCGTGCCTCCATAGGTCAAACCGATGCACATACAATGCCTATCTCAATGATTATGACACCCGTTAGCAAAGTTATCACCGTAGAACCATCAGATTCGTTGGCTGTGGCGGCGCAAAAAATGATTGACTATGAAGTCGATTGTTTACCTGTTATAGTTAGAGAAGACGATGAATCACAAGACAGTCCTAAGAAACGATTAAAGGTGGTAGGACGTGTATCTAAAACAACTGTGACTAAGGCGTTTTTAGAATGTAGTACACAAGAGGTATAAAGAATGGCAGAAAAAATTATTTATGCGATATCTGACTCCTTAGGCGAAACTGCAGAGGCCGTTGCGAGAGCAACAGCAAGTCAGTACGATAAGGAACAAATTGAAATTGTTCGCATCCCATATATTGAAGATAAGGCTCAAATTGATGAAATTATACAAGATGCCAAAAATGGTAATCACGTAATTTGTCATACAATTGTGTCGTTAGAATTGCGGAACTATTTACACGAAAAAGCGGCAGAGAATAATATTCCTGCTGTGGATATTATGGGCCCTGTATTGGATGCTGTAGGTACAGTGGCATCTACCAAGCCACGTATGACAGCTGGTATGGTTCATAAGCTAGACCAAGAATATTTCAAAAAGGTAGAAGCTATTGAGTTTGCAGTTAAATACGATGATGGTAAAAACCCATCAGGCTTCGAAAAGGCTGATGTTGTGATTATCGGTGTATCTCGTACAAGTAAAACGCCGTTATCCATGTTTTTAGCGTATAAAAAAATTAAAGCGGCTAACTTACCACTAGTTCCTGAGGTGCCATTGCCAGAGGAATTATTTAAGATTCCGCCTAAGAAAATTGTGGGGTTGATTATTGACCCATATAAATTGAATAATATCCGCAGTGAACGTTTGCGTGCTATAGGCTTAGAAGATGAGGCTAATTATGCCTCTATTGAGCGCATTAATTCTGAATTAGAATATGCAAAAGCTATTATGCGTCGTCTACATTGCCAAGTGCTTGATGTTTCTAACAAATCCATTGAAGAAACAGCATCTCTTGTTATGCAATTAGTAGATAAAAACCGTATGACTGCCGGAAAATAAATAGGGGAGGCGCAAGCCTCCCTATTATTAAATATTATATTGTTAACATTTTTGATAAAGAGGTACTATGAATATTAGAGAACGTATAGAAGAACGAGAAGATATGATCTTATCTCCCTATGCGGCGAGAAGCAGTATGGCATTGCGCGATATTGATGAAGAACCAGATCCACTACGTACCGCATTTCAACGGGATCGGGATAGAATTATACACAGTAAGTGTTTTCGTCGCTTAAAACACAAGACACAAGTATATATTGCACCTGGTGACCATTATAGAACAAGAATGACGCATACCCTTGAAGTAGGACAAATCGGTCGTACTGTTGCGCGTGCTCTTAGACTTAATGAAGATTTAGTGGAAGCCATTGCGATGGGGCATGATGTGGGGCACACCCCATTTGGTCATGTCGGAGAATATGCATTACGCGATATGGTGGGCCATTTTAACCATAATGAACAAAGTTTGCGCATGGTCGAAGTATTAGAGAAACATGGTAACAGACAAGGCCTTAATCTTACAAAAGAAGTACGGGATGGCATTTTAGGACATACGGGACCAACCATACCATCTACATTAGAAGGGCAGATTATACGTATTGTAGATCGTATTGCGTACTTGTGTCACGATTATGATGATGCACAACGGGCTGGTATGCTAGAAGCTAACGATTTACCAGAAGAAGTGCGATTTTATTTTGGCGATACTCCGTCTAGTATGATTACGGCCATGGTGAAAGATATGGTTGAACAATCGTTGGATAAGCCAGCGATTCAGATGTCTGCTGATATTGAAAGCACGATGAATGTTTTTAGACAGTTTATGTTTAAAAATGTATATCTAGCACCTGCATTAATTCCTGACCGTAATAAGGCAGCTCATGTAGTAAAAAATTTATTTACATACTTTATGGAGCATCCAGGTGATATAGAAACCTATGTAGAACGAAATGGTGTGTATTCCACTGTTGATATTGTCGATTATGTGGCAGGATTAACAGATCAATATGCTATAAAATTATTTAAAGATTACTTTATTCCAAATATTACGCTGTAATAGGGCGACAAAAAGACCGTTACCATTTGGTAACGGTCTTTTTGTTTAAGAGTACATGTACTATTTATTTTACGCGCGTGTAATTTTATTAGAACGAAGGCAGCGAGTGCATACATTTACTTTTTTTGTAGCACCGTCTACAACCGCCCGTACTCTTTGAATGTTCGGTTTCCAAGTTTTTCTTGTGCGAATGTGAGAGTGACTCACGTTCATACCGCTAGATGTG
>JAIITD010000244.1 GCA_022737715.1 Veillonella sp. | reverse complement strand
GCCTTTTTCGCCTTTCATAGTAAGACCGTCTTTGCCGTCCTTACCATTTAAGCCGATGGAGCCGTCTTTACCGTTAATCACAACGGAGGAACCATCTTTACCGTTTACGCCGATTTTGCCGTCAACGCCGTCTCTGCCATCTTTACCAATCTTGATGTCGTTAGCCAAGTCGAATTCAACTTTAGCGCCGTCGTTGTTGCTAGTTTGTTTTACAGTCAAGTTCTTGCCTGCTGCCATTTCAACTGTTTTACCATCAGAGATAGTTTTAGCAGCTGTTTCGGAATCAGCAGTTGTGTTGCCTGTGGATTTCACATTCCATACGGATTGTGCTGCACCAGGAGCTACATGCAAGTCGTAAGTCACTTGATTACCGTTTTCTGTTTTGTTGATTGTTACAGAATTGTCGTTAGAAGTTACAACTGTGCGAGCATCTTTCAATTGTTTTACGTTAACTGCGTCTGTATCATTTACGCCAGCTTTCACATTAGTAATGTTCAAATTACCAGCGTTGATGCCAGTTTTAATGATGGATGGACCACCAGAGATAGTTAAACCATTGTTGTTAACTACAGTATCGCCAATTGTTAAGGAACCATTTGGTGTTAAATCAACATCATTGGACAATGCATATGTGTAAGTATGTTCACCAGTTGCATTATCAATATTTTGAGCAACAGTTAAGTTTTTACCTGCTGCATAAGAAACAGTTTTACCATTTGCTACAGGTGTAACAGCATGGTTACCAACTACATTACCTTTAGCGTCAGTAGAGAAGGAATAACCGTCTTTGATTTGATCAGCCAAACCGGATAAGTCAATTTTTGCTACTGTACCAGCTTGAGTTGCGCCATTACCATCGTTGTATTTCAATGTTACGGATTTGCTTGCTGCATCGTAAGCGTAAGATGTAGTTGTTTCACCAGTACGGTTAGATGTT
Organism: Veillonella sp.; assembly: GCA_022737715.1. Lineage (GTDB taxonomy): Bacteria > Bacillota > Negativicutes > Veillonellales > Veillonellaceae > Veillonella. The sequence continues at coordinate 171 of JAIITD010000244.1, read as the reverse complement.
GTAGGAGCAATGTGCAAATCGTTAGCTTTAGAAATTGTCTTAACGTCGCCGATGTTAGCTGCGTTATTGATAACATCGCCACCAGATTTAAGGTTAGTAATGTTTTGGTCACCCATGTTGATAGGGCCATTTGTGATGTTAATGGAGTTAGGACCAAATTCCATTTTTGGA
>JAIITD010000243.1 GCA_022737715.1 Veillonella sp. | reverse complement strand
TGCGAACGCATTTTTGGACCAACAAAGGACTGGGAATGTCACTGCGGTAAATATAAACGCATCCGCCATAAAGGCGTTGTCTGCGATAAATGTGGCGTAGAAGTAACACGCGCTAAAGTACGTCGTGAACGTATGGGCCATATCCAATTGGCTACACCTGTATCCCATATTTGGTACTTCAAGGGTATCCCATCTCGCATGGGCCTTATCCTTGATGTATCTCCACGTTCCTTGGAACGCGTATTGTATTTTGCTTCCTATATCGTAGTTGATCCTGCAGGTAGCCCATTGGCAAAACGCCAATTGTTGTCTGAACAAGAATACCGTGAATACGAAGCTCAATTCAATGAAGAAGGATATACTATCGGTGGTAAATCCGTAGTTATCGAAACTGTGGCACAACGTAATGAACGTTTGGCTATCGTTCGCGAAGCACAACGTAAAGAACGTTATAATGCAGCACTTCGTGAAGATGCTACAATTCCAGAAGCTGATAAAGAATATGAAGAATTAACTCGTGAAGAACGCTACGAATTAGGTGCTACAGAAGAAATCTTATTCGTATGTATCGACATGGGTGCAGAAGCGGTAAAAGCATTATTATCCGAACTTGATTTGGAACAATTAAATGCTGAATTGCGCGAAGAGTTGAACACTGCAAGTGGTCAACGTAAAATCCGTGCCGTTCGCCGCCTTGAAGTAGTAGAAGCATTCCGTCAATCTGGCAACCGCCCAGAATGGATGATTATGGATGTCGTTCCTGTCATCCCACCTGAATTGCGCCCTATGGTTCAATTAGATGGTGGTCGCTTTGCTACATCTGACCTCAATGATTTGTACCGTCGTGTTATCAACCGTAACAATCGTTTAAAACGTTTGTTGGACTTAGGTGCTCCTGATATCATCGTGCGCAATGAAAAGCGCATGTTGCAAGAAGCGGTTGATGCATTGATTGATAATGGTCGTCGTGGCCGTCCTGTTACAGGTCCTGGCAACCGCCCATTAAAATCCTTGTCCGATATGCTTAAAGGTAAACAAGGTCGTTTCCGTCAAAACTTGCTCGGTAAACGTGTTGACTACTCCGGTCGTTCCGTTATCGTAGTAGGTCC
>JAIITD010000242.1 GCA_022737715.1 Veillonella sp. | reverse complement strand
TTAGATTTTTTCTCTAATATCTCTATTATACTGTTAAATTTGAATTGTGAAAAGGTAGTTTGAACAACTACACCCATTTTTTCAACAACTTGTAGATTTTTAGCGGAATCTTCATCTTCAATAATTATTCCTTTGTTATTCGCCCATAAATTGATGCTTTTGACCTCAGGATGGTTTTTTTCACCCAATATAACCAGTGTCATGCCATCTTCAATAACAGATTTTGCATCTTGTTGAGCTTTTTTCACATGTGGGCATGTAGCATCTACAATGGCGAGACCTTTTTCTTCAGCCTCTTCATAAATGGCAGGTCCTACACCATGAGAGCGAATAATCATTGTGCCCTCATCGATATCAGATACCTCTTGAATAGGACTAACCCCTTTACTTTCAAGACGACCCACGACTTGGGGATTATGAATAATGGGACCTAAGGTATAGCTTTTCCCCTTACCATTGGCAGCTTCGTTGGCCATTTCAACGGCACGTTTTACACCATAACAAAAGCCATGGTTTTCGGCCAAAATTATTTCCATAATGTCTCCTCTATACGATTTTCATGATAGGAATCAATCATCCGTTGTATTTCTGCTTTAACCGTATCGTTAACAGCCTTAATAGCTTCTGGCGTAGGCTTAGCTTTGCTTACTGGCACCTGTTTACCAATGATGCAAGCAACTTGGTTTCTCTTCATATTATGAGAACCGATAATGGCAACTGGGGTAATACCAATTCCTGTACGCAACGCAATGGATGCGGCCCCATCGTGAAAGCGTCCTAATTTTCCATTCTTTTGACGATTACCTTCTGCAAAAATTCCTAATACTTTATTATTCTTTAATAGTCCTAAAGCATGACGAATTGCTATTTTATCTATAGCTCCACGGTTTAAAGGGAATGCACCAAGCCAGGTACAAAAAAATCTTGAAATTGGATTTACAAATAATTCCTGTTTTGCCATAAAGTGTACGTGCCTAGGCAATGCATAGCCACAAATAGGTGGATCGTTATTACTTAAATGATTTGGCACCACAATAACCGGACCTTCCATAGGGAAATTATCGCGACCATAAACCTTTAATCCATAGCCGACTTTATAGCGCAACCAAAAGGCAGT